>JAMPCN010000001.1:201521-233885 GCA_023666125.1 Bacillus sp. (in: firmicutes)
ACTGGGCTAAGCTCTTTAAAGCCACTACATGGGAGGAGATTAAAATGTTAGCAGCAAAAGACCCATACATTAACGAAGCGTCTAAAACCATTTTTCAGTTAAGCGCCGAAGAGCAGATTCTTAAGCGCTGCCGCGACCGCGAAGAATATTGTCTGGATATACGGGCATATGAGAGAGAGATTGCGGAGAGTAAGAAGATGCTTGAGGAAGATAGGAAAGTTATCGAGGAAAAAGACGAAAAACTTGCTGAAGATAAGAAGATGCTTGAAGAAAAAGACAAAAAACTTGCCGAAGATGAGAAGATGCTTGCCGAAAATGAGAAAACCATCAAAGAACTTCGCGATGAAATAGAAATGCTGAAAGCAAATACAGGAAAATAGGGCGGCGGGATAGGAGACATGCATATTTCCCGGGCGAAACACCAAGCACAATCCAGGGCGAAAATATGCAGGGATTAAAATCAGAAATTTTGGTGTTTAAGATTTGAAAAAGCGGTTTGGAATCGAAAAATCTCTTGACATAATATAGTGATAGAGATATGATAAAAAATAGGATGAAAGCAATTACATCTGAAGAAAATTATTTTACAAGGAGGTTTTTATGAAAAAGAAAATTATTTCTTTACTCATGGTTGCTGTTATGACTGCTTCCTTAGTTGGATGCGGCAACAGCGGGGGGGGCAGTTCGGACTCCACAGATAATAGTGCGGCAACCACAGACAACAGCGCAGCTTCTACAGACAACAATACGGCTGCAGCAGACACACAGACAACAGAATCGGCAGCAGATGCGGCATCTGATGTTGAGAAACCGGAAGAAATTACTATCATGGTTGATGGTACTGTTTTCACAAAAGAAAACGGACGTGACGAGTTCATGGCTAAACTGGAAGAGTTAATCGGCGTTAAAATTAATGTTATTCAGCCTGACCATGACGCTTATTATGACAATGTAGGCCAGACGATTGCAAGTGGCGACTGGCCGGATGTTATCATCCTTTCCGCTACTTACTATTCAGCATATGCTTCCGAAGGCGTGCTTTGGGATATGACAGACGTATATGAGGCATCAGACCTGAAAGTAAGACAGGATGCAGCTAACAGCACAAGCGTTATTGATGGTGTTAAACTTGACGGCAGATTATATGGTATGCCTGCAACACGTGGTAACGGTTGTGTAACATATGTTAAGAAAAAATGGATGGATAACTGCGGTATCACAAGTGTACCGACAAACTATGATGAATATCTGGCAATGTTGGAAGCATTCACAAATGGTGATCCGGATGGCGATGGTACAGACGGTAACACATTTGGTGTAACAGCGGCAGGTTTTGTAGGACCTGAGGCTCCGTATGTAAACTACTTACCTGAGTTCTATCAGGATGCTACACCGAGTTTCTATCAGAAAGCTGATGGCTCATGGGCAGATGGTTTCACAGAGGATTCCATGAAAGCAGCTCTTGAGAGACTTGCAGACGCTTATGCAAAGGGAGTTATCGACCCGACAACTCTTACAAATGGTACGGCAGACTGCCGTAACAAATTCTACAGTGATGACTTCGGTGCATTTACTTACTGGGCAGGTACATGGGCAACCAACTTAAAGACGAACCTTGAGAACAATGGTCTTGACGGCGAGCTGGTAGCGCTTCCTCCGATTGCAGAAGTTGGCACATACCTTGACCGTGTTCCTGTAGTTTGGGCTATTACATCTCAGTGTGAGAATCCGGAAGGCGTATTCAAATATTTCTTTGAGACAATGCAGGATGGCGGAGAGGTTCAATTCTTATGGACATATGGTGTAGAAGGCGTTCATTGGTCAACGGCTGCTGAAACATTATATGCAGGTGAGACAAACGATAAAGGTGAGTCTAAAGAGAAAGTATACGCTGAAGGCGAGTTCCATATGTTAGATAACTTGGAGAATCCCGGAACACAGTATACAAAAGCTCATATCGACCCGAAGTTGGCGCTTGTTACATTAGCAGATGATCCGAGTGCATTGGAAGGTGAAGCAAAAGCATCAGCAGAGTTGTTTGCGACAAGCTCCAGAGCAGCAGACTTGGTTCCGAGTACCGATGCCATGACAGAGTATAACGGTGATTTAACAACAAAGAAGAACGAATTGATTTCTAAGGTTGCTATGGGTGAAATGACAATCGAAGATGCATATGCTGAATTTGAATCCAGCGGTGCGGCAGGTTGGTCACAGCAGATTGTTGATTCTTTGAATCAGTAATTTTATTTCAGTATCATAATATAAGCTAAAAATTCATATGAAATAAAAAGCAACAAATAGGATTATGTGGAGCTATAGCACATTTATAGTTCCACATAATTCATAAAATGGGGTAATCTAGTCTTATTGGGAAGGAAGAATGGCGATGAGTAAAAACCAATCAGTTTCAACAGCATCTACGGGTACCAAGAAATCATTGGGGGCAAAAATATACAAATATAGAGGATTCTATGTAATGTTCCTTCCGGTGCTTGTTTTTGCAATTATGTTTTATTATTTACCTATGCTTGGGGTAAGATATGCTTTTACGAATTATAACGGCATAAAAGACCCGTCTTTTGTGGCGTTTGATAACTTTAAGAAGATGTTTGGTATGCCGGGTTTCTGGTCGGCATTTAAAAACACATTGGTTATTAGTGTAGTTAAATTGATTTTGACAACATTATTTGCAGTTGTTGTTTCATTATTCTTGAATGAAATTATTAATATTCACTTTAAGAAAGTTGTGCAGACGATTATTTATCTGCCGCACTTTTTGTCATGGGTTGTTACGGCTTCCTTGTTCTCCCTGATTCTGGCGCCTACCGGACAGGGACTTGTCAATACGTTTCTGGTAAAACTTGGAGTCGTAGATGCAAGCAATATGATTTATTTCCTGGGAAGTTCTAAAACATGGCGCGCTACATATTATATCATTAATCTTTGGAAAGAAACCGGTTGGCAGACCGTTATCTTTATGGCGACTTTAGCGGGTATGAATACGGAGCTTTATGAAGCGGCTTCTATCGATGGCGCGGGACGTTGGGGCAAGATGCGTTATATTACATTCCCTGCTCTTGCAAATACGATTTTAACCGTATTTATCTTGAATCTTGCTAAGGTTATGAATTTGTTTGAATCTGCGTTCGTTTTACAGAACGATGCGGTATTGGATGTTTCTAACGTTCTCGAAACTTACATTTACTATCAAAGTTTTAACAGTGGTTCCATTCCGAACTACGGTTATACAACTGCGGTTGGTTTATTCAAATCTTTAGTCGGCATGGTACTTGTGCTTGTATGTAACCAGTGGAGCAAGAAAGTACGCGACGGCCGTGGAATTGTTTAGGAAGGAGCGGGAATATGAAGAAAAATAAAATATCGGTTTTTTCAGTTGTAAACGGACTTCTATTTATTATTTTAGCTATAATTATTATTATTCCGCTGTGGAAAATCTTGGTTGACTCCTTTGATTTAAGGACAGCATATGGTATGAAATTATGGCCGGAAAAATTCGGCTTTGATGGTTATAAACTTGTATTTTCTAACCCGACGTTGTACCGCCCGTTGTTGATTTCTTTCTTTACGACCATTGTTGGTACGGCGATTGCGTTGACATTGTCTACACTTGGCGCTTATGTGTTGATTCAGTGGGAAATGCCGGGACGTACACTTTTTGCAAATTTGCTGCTCTTTACCATGATTTTCAACGGTGGTATGATTCCTACTTACTTGGTATTGAGGTCGCTACATTTGACAAATACATTATGGGTTGTTATTTTATTCCCTGCGTTGAATGTATACAATCTGGTACTGATGAGGAACTTCTTTGAAGGCATCCCCGCCAGTCTGTATGAAGCGGCGACGCTGGACGGGTGTACGCCAATGCAGACATTTATCAGAATCGTATTGCCGATGTCCAAACCGGCGCTTGCTTCTATCGGTTTGATGTATGCGGTAACCTATTGGAATGATTATACACATTACAAATTGTATATCAACAACTCTGATTTGTATAATTTCCAGATGAAGCTGCGCGGTATGATTCAGGGTAGTGATTTGCCTACGGCGGCAGGTAACGCGACAGAGAATACGATTAAGAATGCAGCGATTATTGTCGTTATCGTTCCTTTCATGATTCTGTATCCTTTCTTACAGAAATACTTTGTAAAGGGTGTTAATATCGGCGCTGTCAAAGAATAAGTTGAAAATCTTCGATTTTCAACTGCAAGTTTGAGTTGACGCTGTGAGCGCCTAACTCAAACATTGCGGGTTGAGAAAAATATAGGAGAATATTTATGCCGACAATTTTTTGGGCTGGTGATTCTACCGTACAATATAATGATATTACGACTTATCCGCAGACCGGTATCGGGCAGGTCTTGCACTTGTTTTTAAAGCCGGACGTGAAAGTTGAAAATCATGCGAAAAATGGAAGAAGTACAAAGAGCTTTATCGACGAATCCAGGATGCCTGCCATCTATGATAAAATTTCAGAAGGAGATTTTCTTTTCGTCCAGTTTGGACACAACGATGAGAAAATAGAAGATGAAACGCGGTATACGGAACCGTTTTCCGACTTCATGGTGAATCTGGAGAAATTTGTCAACGTGGCAAGAAATAAAAAGGCATATCCGGTATTGATAACGCCTGTCGAGAGAAGAGGCAGTTTTATAGATGAAACGACGCTTGGACCGGGGGCGCACGGCGATTATGTGGAGGCAATGAAGCAGACAGCGAAAAATCTGAATGTGCCATTGATTGATTTGTATAGTATGAGCCGGGCGGAACTTTTAAGAGTCGGAGCGGAGGCGTCTAAGGACTGGTATATGCACATACCGGAGGGTAAATATCCATATCATATGGAGGGGCTTGCGGATAATACGCATTTAAAGTATGCGGGCGCGGTCGTATATGCCGGATGTATTGCCAGAGGTCTGAAAGAATTAGGCGGCGTCTATAAAGACTTATTACTGGACGAAGTATGATAAGATAAATAAATGGCTCGGGCATTGACCTGAGCCATTTTTCATAATAGGAAGGGAGTAACACGATATGGCAAAAGAACTTTTGTGGAAACCGGATTTGGGAAACGGTACGTTTAAAAACCCGATTATATTTGCGGATTATTCCGACCCGGACGTTATCAGGGTGGGAGATACATTTTATATGACGGCGTCCAGTTTTAACTATGTGCCGGGACTGCCGATTCTGACGTCGAAAGATTTGGTAAACTGGAAACTTGTCAATTATGCTCTGGATAAAATAGATTATGAGAAATACGATATTCCCCAGCACTCCAAGGGAGTCTGGGCGCCGGCAATCCGATATCATAACAACCGTTTTTATATATATTACGGTATGCCGGACGAGGGATTTTTTATGGTATCGACGAAAGACCCGTTAGGGAAATGGGATGAACCTGTGCTTGTCTTAGAGGGGAAAGGATTGATTGATTCCTGTCCGTTCTGGGATGACGATGGAAAAGCCTATTTGATTCACGGCTATGCGAAAAGCCGTATCGGGTTTAAGAGTTATCTGGGCATTTTCCCGATGTCTCCTGACGGAACTAAGGCAATCGGTGAAGATCGCCTGTTATATAATGGCGTGGAGACGCAGCCGACGATAGAGGGTCCGAAAGTATATAAGAGAAACGGCTACTATTATATTTTAGCTCCGGCGGGAGGGGTAAAGCCCGGATGGCAGACGGCGCTGCGCTCGAAAAACATTTACGGACCTTATGAGGAAAAGATTGTATTGCATCAGGGAGACAGCGTTATTAACGGACCGCATCAGGGCGGGCTGGTCGATACCGTCAACGGCGACGAGTGGTTTATTCATTTTCAGGATAGAGGCTTGTATGGACGTATCACGCATATGCAGCCTGTCGTATGGGAAAACGACTGGCCGGTTATGGGTATCGATGCGAAAGACGGCTGCGGCGAACCCTGTCTTGTCCACAAGAAGCCGAATACGGGCATCAGTGAAAAGCCCTGTTCGCTGGAGGCTTCTGATGATTTTGAGGGTGAAAAACTGGATTTGATGTGGCAGTGGCTTGGCAATCCGAAAGAAAACTTTTATTCTTTAACCGAAAGACCCGGGTACTTACGGCTGCGCGCTTTGAATCCATCCGAACAGGCGGAGCCGATTCTCTGGGAGAGCGCCAATGTTTTGACCCAGAAATTAGTATGCCCGTATTTTAAGGCGACTGCATGTCTGCATATGAGTTCCCTGACGGAGAAAGAGCAGGCGGGAATGGTTATGATGGGCGGACATTACGCCTATATCGCCGTGCGCATGGTAGACGGGAAAAAGACGCTTATCTACGCGGAAGCCTATGACGATAAGGAAAACGGCAAAGATGTGGTCAGAGAAAAAACGAGAGTATTGACGACGCTCGATGACAATATGGAAAAGATATACATAACATTTGTTGTGAAAAAAGAAAGCGAAAAAGATGCGCCGTTCTTTCAGATGTATTATGCGTTAGAGGATGGAGCCGAAGTGAATGTGGCAACCAACTTTATGCCGTCAGACCATACATGGGTCGGAGCGAAGATTGGACTTTTTGCAAATGTGCTGTCGAGTCAGGAAAAAGGAGGATATGCGGATTTTGAGTACATCCATGTTACACCCCTTACAGAAAGCGATTGAAGATAAGAATTTAAGTGAAGTGGAGCGGATTTTAGTAGAAAATCCGCCCTGTATCGACGAAAAAACGAAAGACGGCGTTCCACTTGCATTATATGCCGCCAAAGCGGGGGATTTTCCGATAGTAAAGTATATCGTGGAATATTCCAGGGCAAGCATGAATACGGTGGATGATGAGAACAGGACAATTCTTCACTATGCAGCAATGTCGGGAGATTTAGAGATGAACCGCTATCTGGTGGAGAAAGTGGGAATGAGCGTCACGGCGGGAGACAGCCGCCTTATCACCCCGTATCAGATTGCGTGGGAGCGCGGGGATAAAGAGCTGCTTGCGTATTATGAGAAGCGGGTAGGAGCGCCATATGAGCATATGTACCATAACCCTGTCCGCACGGGAATGTTTCCCGACCCTTCTATCGTCAGGGTGGGAGAGGATTATTATATGGTAAATTCCTCATTTATCTTTTTTCCCTGTATTCCGATATCGCATTCTAAGGATTTGGTGCATTGGGAGATTATCGGTCATGCCATCACCAATCCTAAGTGGGCGAAGTTGGATGAATTAGAGGGCGGCAGAGGTTACTGGGCGCCCGATATTTCCTATGATAACGGCACATTTTACATTACGGCGACCTATCGTCTGAATGATACCGGCACGGTATACAGAAAGCAGATAGTCGTTTCTTCCGATAAACCGGAGGGACCCTACAGCGAACCGACGATAATCGACGAAGATGGTATCGACCCGTCTATTTTCCATGAGGACGGCAGACACTATATGCTCTTAAACAGGGGAGCCAGAATCTTTGAATTAAATAACGACTGTACTAAACAGATTTCCGAAGCCTCGTTATTGTACTACGGCGACCAGAAACGTGCGCCGGAGGGACCTCATTTATTAAAGAAAGACGGATATTATTATCTGTTTCTGGCGGAGGGCGGAACCGGACCGGGTCATCGTATCAGCGTGGCGAGAAGCAGGGAACTTATGGGCAATTATGAACCCTGCCCATACAATCCGATTATGCGGCAGATGGACGAAAAGGCGGCGATTCAGCGCTGTGGGCACGGAAAGCCGGTCTGCACGCAGAATGGGGAATGGTATATGGTCTATCTGTGCGGCAGAAGAGTAGAGGGCAGTTACAGTATTTTAGGCAGGGAAACTGCGCTGGACCCTGTGACATGGACGGCGGACGGCTGGCCGATTGTCAATCGGCTGCAAGGGCCAAGCGTATTACAGATAATGCCGAATCTGCCTGTTTGGCACAATGGAACACACGAGGCGAAAAAGGCATATGCCGCAGGAACGGACATGGCAGACGCAGCTTTTAAGAACGGACTGCCGAAAGAGTTTGTCACGCCAAGACCGTCGGAAAAAGACGGCGTCCGCGTACAGGGCGGGAAACTCATATTAAAAGGGAGCCGCGCGCCGCTTTCTGATGTGGCGGCAAGGAATATACTGGTGAGAAGGCAGAGCGCGTTTTGTTTTAAAGCGGAGGCGGAACTTACGGTTCCTGCGCTGTCGGAGGGGCAGGAAGCGGGTATCACCTGTTATTATGATGAAAATACATGGGTATGTTTTTTCATTTCGAGAGAAAAGGAAAATTATTTTTTACAGGTAAAAGAACATATCGGTAAAGAGGATATCCGCCATACAAAAGAAGAACTGGAAAATCCTGTGGGAGAGAAGTATATTCTCGGCGTGGAAACAAGATATTTACACAGACAATTCTATTATGGTAAAGTAGAAGAAGAAAGAAAAAATGTGGTGGAACTGCCCAATGTGTATTATCTGTGCGACGAGGGGATTTCCATGGGTAAACGCTTTACGGGCGCGATGGTCGGTATGTACGCTTATGCAGGGGATAATCCGCTTTTTGCAGAGTTTGGACGGTTTCATTATCAGGAGATGCCGGATAAAAATGAATAAGAAAAATAATCGTGACTTGTTGCTGAACGGGAATCTGCTGAAAGCAATTATGACGCTTGCAATACCAGTTGTTATTAATAGTTTTCTGCAAACCATGTATAACCTGACAGATACATATTGGCTTGGGAAGCTGGGAACAGAGGAACTTGCCGCTATCAATCTGATAACGCCGATGCAGAATATCGTTATCAATTTCGGTTCCGGTATTACGGTAGCAGGTTCGGTACTGATTTCCCAATATCTGGGAGCGAAAAGGGATGAAGATGCAAGGAGCATGGCAAATCAGATTTTTGCCTGTGCGCTGATATTTTCCGTAGTGTGTGCCGGATTCTGTGCGGTAGCGACGCCGGCTATCGTAACGTGGCTGGGGGCGGAGGCGGACACATGGAGCTACAGCAAAACCTATTTGCAGTTAGTCATCCTGGATATGCCTTTTTTGTATACGGTCAATATCTATACGGCGATTAATCAGGCGCAGGGCGATACGGTCCGACCGATGTTTCTAAATTTATTCGGTATCTCGCTCAATATGATATTGGACCCGCTTTTTATGATGATTCTGAAAATGGGCGTGGCGGGCGCGGCATTGGCGACGGTAGGTGCGAAAGCGGTTCCTGCGGTCATTGCGTTTATCCTGCTATTGAATAAAGATAAGGATATCCATCTGAATCTGCGCAAGCTGAAATTTGAAAAGGAAAAACTGAAGAGTATTCTGGTAATCGGTCTGCCTACCGCAATCGGCGGAAGCACCATGCAGTTCGGTTTCTTACTGATGAGCAGAAACGTATTAAAGTACGGTACGCAGGCGATGGCGGCTTACGGAATCGGCAATAAAATCAACAGCCTGATTACGCTGCCGACCAACGGCATCGGTTCCGCGGTGGCGACGATTGTAGGACAGAATGTAGGAGCCATGCAGCATGAGAGGGCGGAGAAAGGCTATCAGATTTCCATGAGGATAAGCGTCGTTTTTCTCTTCATAGGCGGTATGATTTTATCCAGAATGCCCATATCGACCGCGATTGTGAAGATTTTTTCACAAGATGCGGAAGTTGTCGGCATGGCGGCGGATTTTTTAAGCATTATGGCGTTCTGGTGTTTTGCCAACGGCGTCTATAATTCCAGTATGGGACTGTTTCAGGGAAGCGGGCATACGGAGGTAACGATGCTGATTGACGCCGCCAGGTTATGGGTATTCCGTTTTGCGACCCTGTATGTGTGCGAAGCGTGGCTGCATATGGGCGTACGGAGCGTGTGGTATTCCGTTGTCGTCAGTAACGGGCTGTCCGCGATTGTTTTGTATATTGTATACAGGACGGGCTATTGGAGGAAGAAGCGGATTCAGACGGGATAAGTTAAAAGATGCAGGGAGGGTATAGAGTATGGAAATGGAAAAGCTTACGAACGAATGCTTCGACTATTGTAGCAAACAGTCAAAAGCGTGGAATTACAAAACGGGCGTTATGTTAATAGGCGCGCAAAAGATGTATGAAGCGACAGGAGAGGAAAAATATTTTTCTTTTATCAAATCTTCTATGGAGGAATTGCTGGCGCAGGACGGCGCGCTAAAAAGTTATCCGGCGGAGACGGGCAATATTGAGGGCATAAGCTGCGGCAGGATTTTATATTTTCTGTATGATAAAACGAAAGAGGACAAATACCGCAAGGCGGTCGATAATGTGATGGACAGACTACGGGACTGCCCAAGATGTGAATGCGGGAATTTCCTGTATCAGACGAAAGAGGCGGACGAATCGTGGCTGGACGTGCTTTATATGACGCAGCCTTTCTATATGGAATACGAGACGACATATGATAAAAAAGAAAAGTACAATGACATTATCAATCAGTTTAAAAATGTGCGCGGATTTTTATATAATAAAAAAGAAGAATTTACAGGCTCCGGTTTTTCCCTAAAGAGCGTGGGAGCGTATCTGGCGGCGTTAATCGATACGATGGATAACATGAGTTTTGAAATCTATGAACAGTACAGGACATTGCAGGATGCTTTCAAACTCACTCTGAAAAGTATGCTGCCGTGCCAGGACAAGGACAGTAAACTTTTTTCTCTGTCAAACGGCGCGGACGCAGCAGGAAATGCCATGATGAGCTATGCCGTCATGAAGGCGTGTCGTATGGGCATTGTGTTAAAGGAAAAATATGCGGATTCCGCTATGAAGATGATAGAGAGTCTGTCGGACGACACCTATGCGAACAGGAATGCTTTTACAGGCGGCGCCGGGAACGCGGGCACATTTTTAATGGCTTACGGCCAGTATTTGCAGCTAAAAAAAGAAATGGATGAGAACGGCTAAAAGGAGGACGCCATGGACAGGATTGAAAAGTATATTGACGAATTGATGGAAAAGAGTACGCCGGAACGCCCGATATGGAACATCGAGAAAATCATGCAGGGGGTAAAATCCACATGGAATTATATCGACGGCTGTATGATTAAGGCAATTTTAGAGATGTATGCCATTACCAAAAACGAAAAATATTTTCAGTTCGCAGACGCATTTATCGACTGCAAAGTGAATGAGGACGGAACCATCGACGGCTATGACGTACAAGAATTAAATATCGATAACGTCAACGCCGGAAAGACGTTATTCGAGTTATATGATTTGACAGGGAAAGAAAAATACCGTAAGGCGATTGATTTGGTATACAGCCAGATAAAGCAGATGCCGCGGACGAAAGAGGGAAATTTCTGGCATAAGAATATTTATCCCAATCAGGTGTGGCTGGATGGTCTGTATATGTGTCAGCCGTTTTATATGGAGTATGAGACGCGTTTTAATAATAAGAAAAACTATGACGATATTTTCAGTCAGTTTGAAGAGGTTGTTCTGAATATGAAAGATCCTAAAACGGGGCTTTACTATCATGCCTACGATTCTTCCAGAGAAATGTTTTGGTGTGATAAAGTTACGGGTCTTAGCCAGAATTTCTGGCTGCGCGCGCTTGGATGGTATTCCATGGCGTTACTGGACACTTTGGATAAAGCGGACGCTTCATATGGAGCGCCATATGAAACGCTGAAAGGGGTGTTCGTAGAACTGATGGATGCGATGTTACGCTATCAGGATGAAAGCGGTATGTGGTATCAGGTCGTCAATGTCGGCGGTATGGATAAAAACTATCTGGAAACGAGCGGAAGCTCCATTATGGCATATGCCTTGTTAAAGGGCGTACGGCTTGGATTCTTACCGGAGAAGTACCGCGAATACGGAAAAAAGGCATTTCAGGGCATCTGCGATAAATATCTGACTACGGACGAAGAGGGCAATCTGCATCTGGATGGTATCTGTCTGGTGGCAGGACTTGGCGGAAAGCAGATGCGTTCGGGAACGTATGACTACTATATGTCGGAGCCGGTGGTAAAGGATGACGCGAAAGGCGTGGGACCGTTTTTACTTGCCTATACGGAAATGCTGCGTCTGCAGTAACAGACGGGAATCAGATATTTATTCCATTCGGTATTGTAAATGGTTTGGACATTCTTTATAATAAAATTGTATGCAATAATAGCAAAAACTATATAAAAGAGAAGTGGAGGAAAAGTTATGGGTGTATACGCAATCTCTGGCGCTTCGAGCGGAATCGGCGCCAAGACAAAGGAGCTGTTGTTACAGCGTGGGCATGAGGTTATCAACATCGATTTAAAAGATGGCGATATCTGTGTCAATCTGGCAACGGAGGAGGGAAGGCAGGAAGCGATTGACAGTTTGAAAAAGCTGCATCCCGAAGGTCTGGACGGCATCATTTGTAATGCCGGTGTGTCCGGAGCCTGCGGCAATCTTCCGCTGATTATTTCCCTTAATTATTTTGGTACGCTTGCCCTTGCAAAAGGCAGTTATGAGCTGCTTGCAAAGAAGCACGGAAGCTGTGTGGTAACGGCTTCCAATACGATTTCACAGGGTGCAGGACGTATGGATATTGCAGATTTATTAAATAATATCGGGGATGAAAAAAGGATTCTGAATCTGGTGGGGCAGATGGATTCCTCTAATTTGAGCGTAGGCAACAGCCTCTATGTTTCTACAAAATATGCGCTGGCAAGATGGGTAAGACGCGTTTCCGCTTCTTGGGCGGCAAACGGCGTACGCATCAATGCGGTAGCTCCCGGCAACGTAAATACGACCATGACGGCGACCATGAGTACTTCCGCCAAAATGGCATTGAACGCGCTTCCGATTCCGACCAAGTACGGTCAGGAGTGCTTGATGGATGCGGACGAAATTGCAGAAGTAATGGTATTTCTGGCGTCGGATGCAGCAAGAGGCGTAAACGGTAATGTCATGTTTGTAGACGGCGGTACGGATGCGCTGCTTAATACGGAAAAAGTATATTAAGACGGGAGGGGATAGAATGAGACCGATTGAAAAATATGTAGAAGCTATGGAAAAGAAAGACTTTGCAGGTCTTGCAGAGCTGTTTACGAAAGATGGAATTTTGTGCGATTACTGCACCAACTCTTCCGCGCAGAAAGAGTATCATATTTATGGGCAGGAAGCGATTAATATGTTTTTTAGAAATAAATTCGGTTTCCGTCAATACTCCATTGCCGAGGCGGAAGTGGTAAACGACACGCAGGCGGAGTTTATCGCAAACTTCGGCGGCTATAACATTATGGCGATTGCTACGGTGCGGGAAGTCAATGAGGACGGTCATATTCAGATGTTGACGGTAAGACCGAAATAACAAGTTGAAAATCAGAGATTTTCAACTGCGAGTTTGCGCATATATGCACAAACATCGTGGGTTGAGATGTTTTAAAACTTCGTATGGAAGAATGCCTTAAAAAACAGGCATTCTTCGCGCGAGTGTCTGTGTCGGTAAACTTGCAATAGGATAGAAAGGAGAATAGAAAAATGTCGTACATTGACTTGATGAAAGAAAAAGCTAGAAGTGATAAAAAGACGATTGTACTGCCGGAGACAAGTGATAAGAGAACTCTGATTGCAGCATCGCATATCATTAAAGAAGGAATTGCCGATATTATTATGATTGGTAATGAAGATAAGATTCTGGATGGTGCGGGATGGCTGGAAGTAGAGCTGGACGGCGTTAAGATTATTGACCCTGAAAAGACGGATAAACTGGACGGCTATGTGGATTTGCTGTATGAAACCAGAAAGAATAAAGGTATGACGCCGGAGAAAGCAAGGGAAACGCTTTTAAAAGATTATTTGACATTCGGCGTTGTTATGGTAAAAGCAAACGATGCGGACGGCATGGTGGCAGGCGCGGCTCATGCGACGGCGGACACATTAAGACCGGCGCTTCAGATTTTGAAAACAGCGCCCGGCGTCAAGCTGGTATCCGGTTTCTTTATTATGGATGTGCCGGATTGTGAATTTGGAGAGGGCGGCACGTTCCTTTTTGCAGACTGCGGTTTGAATCAGGACCCGACGGCGGAGGAGCTGGCTTCCATAGCGGACGCTTCCGCAAAGAGCTTTAAGAGCCTGGTAGGAGCAAAGCCGATTATCGCTATGCTTTCCCACTCGACAAAGGGAAGCGCAAAACATCCGTTAGTAGATAAAATGGTTGAGGCGACAAGAATTGCCCATGAACAATATCCGCATTTATGTATCGACGGCGAGTTACAGGCGGACGCGGCTCTGGTTGCGTCGGTAGCAAAATCCAAAGCGCCGGGCAGCGAAGTGGGAGGAAAGGCAAACGTTTTGATTTTCCCGAATCCGGACTGCGGTAATATCGGCTATAAATTGGTACAGAGACTTGCAAAGGCGGAAGCGTACGGTCCGATGTTACAGGGCATCGCGAAACCGGTTAATGACTTATCCCGCGGCTGTTCTTGGGAAGATATTGTCGGCGTAGTGGCATTGACGGCGGTACAGGCGCAGTTAAGCTGAAAATCGGAGGTTTGATTGTTTTGTCAGCGGATTTGTAAGAGCGTTGAAAAGAAGTATGAGGAAAGGAGTATAGTGATAAAATGAATATATTAGTCATTAACTGCGGAAGTTCATCTTTGAAATTTCAGTTGATTGATGCAGTTACGGAGGAATTAATTGCAAAAGGTTTGTGTGAACGTATCGGCATTGAAGGAAGCCAGATTGTTTATCAGCCGACAGGCAAAGAGAAAGTAGAAACGGTAACGCCGATGGCAGACCATACACAGGCAATCAGACTGGTGTTAAATTCGCTGATTGATGAAAAAAACGGCGTAGTAAAATCATTGTCCGAAATCGGCGCGGTCGGTCATCGTATCGTACACGGCGGAGAGAAGTTTGCATCCTCTACCCTGATTACGGACGAAGTGGTACAGGCAATTACCGATTGTAACGAACTGGCGCCGTTACATAATCCTGCGAATCTGATAGGTATTGCGGCTTGTAAGGAATTGATGCCGCAGACCCCTATGGTGGGAGTGTTTGATACGGCGTTCCATCAGACAATGCCCAAAGAGGCTTATCTGTATGGTATTCCTTATGAATATTATGAGAAGTACAAGGTAAGAAGATACGGTTTCCATGGCACAAGCCACTCTTATGTGTCCAAACGGGCAGCAGAGGTACTCGGACAAAAGTATGAGGACTTAAAGCTTATCGTATGCCATCTTGGAAACGGTGCAAGCGTATCAGCGGTTAAGAACGGAAAATGCGTGGATACCTCCATGGGACTTACGCCGTTAGAGGGTCTTATTATGGGAACGCGTTCCGGCGATATCGACCCTGCGATTATTGAGTTTATCGCACATAAAGAGGGAAAATCCATTGATGATGTGATGACGATTCTCAATAAAAAATCCGGCGTGCTTGGATTATCCGGAAATCTTTCCTCTGATTTTAGAGATTTACAGAAAGCATATGAGGACGGCGACGAAGCGGGTATCCGTACAATGGAGGCATTTGCATATCGTGTGGCAAAATACATCGGCGCTTATACGGCAGCAATGAACGGCGTAGACGCTATCTGCTTTACGGCAGGACTTGGAGAAAACAGTGCGTTCATGAGAAATATGATATGCAGCCGCCTTGGATATCTCGGCATTACGTTAGACCAGGAGCAGAATGCGAAACGCGGCGAGGATTTAGTCATTACAACCCCGCAGTCTCAAACAAAAGTGCTCGTGATTCCGACCAATGAGGAACTTGCGATTGCAAGAGAGACTTATGCGATTGTGAAAAATAAGTAATCAAACGGCATAGAGTACATGCTGTGCAGAGAAAGAGATTCAGGGGATAGCCTGAATCTCTTTTTTTATGTAATAGAAAATTCTTCATAAGATGAGATGGTTTTAAACAGAAAAAATGTTTAAAACTATATAAAAGTGTGATAATATATATTAAAAGCCTAAGTAATGAGGAATGTTAGGAGAAAAATCATGAAAATATTAAAAGTAAAGGCAAAAGGTTTTAAAAATTGCGCAGATGATTTTATGATTGATTTTCTTGCAAAATCAAAAAAGACAAGTGAAGATAAAGAATATGAACTGCTGGAAGTGGATGAAGATTTGTATGTATACAGCACTGTGGGAATAGTCGGGAAAAACGCTTCCGGTAAAACTTCGACGCTGGTATTGCTGGACTGGTGTTATGATATATTAAGTACATTTAGATTGGGCGGGAAAAATAGTAATTATCAGGGAATAGAATTGACTATATATTTTTATGAAGAGGGCTATATTTATCAATATTTGGTTGAATTGGATAATGCAGATACATTAGAGGACAAAGCAGTTTTTAAAAATCAACGCTTATTTAGAAAAAAATATTATAAATCAAAATTAAAACAGATAATGACAGAAGATTGGAAAGAAGAATATCCGGTAGGCGGAGAACTTCCGGAAGATCTTTCCATTGTTTTTTTCGTACTGAAAAAATCGGCTATCAGAGAAATATATTATGATGTATCCAGAGAAGATGAAAAAGGATATTTTTTTACATTCTTGTTTATGGAAAAGGTAATGCTGGATAATAAATTTTTAACCCGGATACTTAGAATATTTGATGATAATATTGTCAGCTTGAAACAGGTGGATGATAATAATTATCTTTTGAATTATCAGGGAAGAGAGAAAGTATATTCGGACAGGGAACTGTTTGCGTTTTTATCGAGTGGAACAACAAAAGGTATTAATTTATATATTCTTGCGGTTGCATCCTTAAGAATGGGGTTTGATTTGATTGTAGATGAGATAGAAAACCATTTTCATAAGACGCTGGTTGAAAACCTGATTATGTTATATAAAGATAAGCAGGTAAACAAAAAGAATGCGACACTGTATTTTTCAACACATTATTGCGAATTGTTAGATTTATTTAATCGCAGTGATAATATTTGGATAACACATGCTGAAGGAAAAGTCACAATTAGCAATATGTATGAAGAATATGGTATCAGGGCGGAGCTTTTAAAAAGTAAAAAATTTTATCAAAATGCGTTTGATACAGCAGTTAATTATGAAATGCTGATGGAGCTGAAGAAGGAATTGATGCAATGAGATATTTGATTATGTGTGAGGGAGCAAATGAAAAGAAAATTATTGATATGCTGTTGGAAAATAAAAAATTAATCGTGAGCGAAGATGATTTACTGGGACGAATTACCTATCATGCACGGCAGATTAAAAAATCGCCAATGGTTATGGGGCAGTTGCGAATTTATAACGGGGATGTGGAAATATGGAGAATCGGCGATAAGCAGAATATTCCTTTGGAATTTAAATCGCAGATAAAGAAAGTAACAAAATTCTGTACATTGCCGGAGCTGGAAATTTTATTGATATTATCGGAGAAAAAATTCAGAGAGTATGAAAAGGGAAAATCTCAAAAACATCCCAAAGATTTTGCCAGAGAAAATATCGTTTATAATAAATGCAAATATAAAGGCGATACAAAATTTTATGAAGCGTATTATGGCAGTGATATTGATAAGTTGATAAGAGCAATTCGAGAATATAAACAGCGTAACCATGCGCATAAAAATGATGAACATTATTTACTTGAAATATTAAAGGAGTAAATTTACGTAGTCAGAAAGGCGGACAAATAACATGAAACTCGGAGCATTAGAAGCGGGCGGCACAAAAATGGTATGTGCCATTGGTAATGAAAACGGGGAAATACTGGAACAGGTTTCGATTCCGACTGTGACGCCGGAAGTAACGATACCAGAACTGCTGTCCTTTTTTCAGGAGAAAAATATAGAGGCGCTTGGTATCGGCTGTTTTGGACCGATAGATTTGAACAGAAGTTCCGATACCTATGGTTATATTACAACGACGCCCAAGACGGCATGGCAGAATTATAATATCGTGGGAGCTTTTCAAAAAGAACTTGGCGTGCCGGTAGGGTTTGACACGGATGTGAATGGCTCGCTGTTGGGCGAATCCACATGGGGCATTGGAAAAGGGCTTCATAGCTGTATTTATATTACCGTCGGGACCGGTATTGGCATTGGAGTCATGGCGGACGGAAAACTTGTGCATGGTATGCTGCATCCGGAAGGCGGGCATATTTTACTGCACAGGCTGCCGGAGGATAACTACCGGGGATTTTGCCCTTTTCATGAAAACTGCTTCGAGGGGTTAGCAGCGGGACCGGCGATAGAGGGAAGATGGGGCAAAAAGGCGGCGGCGCTGGCGGACGAAAAGCAGGTCTGGGAAATGGAAGCGGAATATATCGCGCAGGCATTGGTTAATTATACCTGTATTTTATCCCCGCAGCGCATCATTCTGGGAGGCGGCGTTATGCACCAGCAGCAGTTGTTTCCACTGATTCGTGACAGATTTGCACAGTTATTGAATGGTTATTTGCAAACAGAGGAGCTGGAGGATTTGGATTCATTCATTGTGCCGCAGAGTCTGGATGATAAGCAGGGCATTATGGGTGCGTTAAGGCTTGGTATGGTGGAACTGGAAAGATACTTGAAGGCATAAAATAAGGAATGCCTGCATAAATTTTAAAAAGGAATTTATGCAGGCATTTCTATGACACAGGTTTTTGCTCACTTTTCTAATATTATTATTCCCGTTATTATTTTTTACATAGTTGCTTATGGCATTACGGCGAAAACGAAAGTTTATGAAGATTTTATCAAAGGCGCAAAAGACGGCTTTCATACCGTGATACAGATTATGCCGACGCTAATCGGCTTGATGGTGGCGGTGGGGGTTCTTCGTGCGTCGGGTTTTTTGGATTTCCTGGGCGGATTATTTTCCGGGATAACGGAGAGGTTTGGATTTTCTTCGGAACTGATACCGCTTATTTTGGTGAAAATGTTTTCTTCCTCCGCGGCAACGGGGCTGGTTCTGGATATTTTTAAAAATCACGGGCCGGATTCTTTAATAGGCATGACGACGTCTATTTTGATGAGCTGTACGGAGACTGTTTTTTACACAATGTCTGTTTATTATATGGCGGCAAAGGTAACGAGAACAAGGTATACGCTTACTGGGGCGGTTCTGGCGACTGTTGCCGGGGTGGCGGCGAGTATTGTTTTGGCGGGGATGATGAAGTAATTAAACTTAATGAATATATTAAGAAATGATTTTAATCTCAAACTAAATATGATACACTATTTAGGTAACGGCTCAATTTGAAAAAGGACAGTACGATAGAGGAGACACAGCAGATGGGTTCTTTTGTGGAATTTAAAAATGTCAGCAAAACGTATCATGTGGGTGAAGTGGATATTGATGCGTTAAAAGACGTTAATTTTACCATCGAAAAGGGAGAATTCTGTGTTATAGTCGGGGCATCCGGCGCAGGGAAAACGACGATTTTAAATATTCTGGGCGGTATGGACAAACTTTCCTCCGGCCTTGTTCTGTTGGACGGAGAAGAGATTTCCGCATACAATAGTAAGAAGCTGACAACATACAGGCGATATGATATTGGATTTGTATTTCAGTTTTATAATTTAGTGCAGAATCTGACTGCGCTGGAAAATGTAGAACTGGCGGCGCAGATTTGCAAAGAGCCGCTGGATGCAAAGTCTGTTTTAGAACAGGTTGGATTAAAGGACAGGGCGGAAAATTTCCCGGCGCAATTATCCGGAGGAGAGCAGCAGCGTGTAGCCATTGCGAGGGCGCTTGCCAAAAATCCGAAGCTTTTGCTTTGCGACGAGCCGACGGGAGCATTGGATTATAATACGGGCAAGGCTGTTTTGAAGCTGTTGCAGGATACCTGCAGAAAAGAGGGAATGACGGTTGTCGTCATTACGCATAATCAGGCATTAACGGCGATGGCTGACAGGATTATTACGGTCAAGAGCGGAACCGTGCAGAAGATGGAATTAAACGAACATATTATTCCGGTAGAAGATATTGAGTGGTAGCATACGAACTATGGGCAAATGGTGGTATGAATGAGCGGTGGAATGATAAAAACAACAATCAGGGAAATAAAAGGCAGTTTTGGGCGGTATCTGGCGATTTTTGCGATTGTCATGCTGGGCGTTGCATTGTTTATCGGATTGAAAGCGACGACACCGGCAATGATAGCGACGGAACAAGATTATTTGCGGGAACAGCATTTTTATGATTTCAGGTTGTTGTCTACGATTGGATTTGAACCGGAGGATGTAGAGCGGCTGGCGCAGTTTCCGGAGATTGAGGATGTGGAGGGAACGATTACCGTGGATGCCATATGTGCGATAGGAGACGGTAATGAATCTGTCTACAAGTTACAGGTGGTGCCGGAGCGTATTAACCAGGTTGTGCTGTCTGCGGGCAGGATGCCGGAACGTAGTGACGAGTGTGTTTTGGATGACGCTATGTATGATGAAAGTCTGCTGGGCGCAAAGATAACGGTGACGGAAAATAACGGCGAAGATACGCTGGATATGCTGCATCATACAATCTATACGGTAGTCGGGTTTGTGCGTTCCCCCTGTTATATTAATTTTGAACGGGGAAATTCCTCTGTCGGAGACGGAAAAATAGCAGGCTTTTTTTGTGTACCGAAAGAGGCTTTCGACTGTGATTATCTGACAGAAATTTATCTGACGACGAAAAGTAAGTATGATGTTTACACGGATGAATATAACGATTACATAGATTCTTTGCAGGACGGGCTGGAAGATAAGACAGAGGAACTTGCGCTGGCAAGGTATACGAGGCTGGTTGAGGACGCGCAGGTAGAGATAGACGACGCGCGCATAGAGCTTGCCGATAAGACGAAAGAAGCACAGGAGGAACTGGCCGACGCTTGGCAGGAGATTCTGGATGGTGAAAAAGAGATTCTGGACGGCGAACAGGATATCGCCGACGGTGAAAAAGAAATCCGTGACGGCGAACGGGAGATTGCGGACGCTGAACAGGAAATCCGCGACGGAGAGAAAGAAATCGCCGACGGCGAGCGGGAGATTCAGGAAAAGGAAGTGGAAATCGCCGACGCCGAGGAAGAACTTTCCTATCATGAGTGGGAGATTTTCGATAATGAGATACGCTTAATCAGCGCGAGGGATGAATTGGAAGCGGCCAAAGGAGAATTGAGCGAACAGGAGAACGCTCTGGCGGCAAAAGAGGCAGAATTACTTTCGGCAGAATCAGACCTGGAAGAAATGAAAGCGGACCTGGAGGCTCAGAGGGAAGAAGCGATAGCCGGGAAAAAATACATAGAGGATACCTTGGCGGCCGTACCTCCGGGTGTGAGTGCGGAATTGGACGCAATGAGACCGCAGCTTGAAGAACAGCTTGCCGCGATAGACGCAGGCCTGGCACAGATACAGGACGGACTCAATCAGATAAACAGCGGACAGGCGCAGATGCAGGAGGGAAAGGAACAGATTCAGGCGGGCAAGGAACAACTGCGGGCAGCTCGTGATGAGATTACATATAATGACGAGGTATTAAAGAAAGCAGAAGAAGAACTGCAATCCGCCAAAGATGAAGTAACCAAGGCAAGGCAGGAATTGGAAGACGGGAAAGAGGAACTTGCCAAGGCAAAGCAGGAACTGGAAGATGGCAAGGCGGAACTTGCCGATGGCAGAAAAGAACTGGCGAAAGCAAGGACGGAACTGGCCGACGCCAAAATAGAGTTAGAAGATGGAAAAGCAGAATTAGAGGACGGCAGGATAGAGCTTGCCGATGGCAAAAAAGAGTATGAGGACGCCAAGGCGGAGTTTGAAGAAGAGGTGGCGGACGCGCAGCAAAAAATTGAGGATGCACAGAAAGAGTTGAATGATATTGAAGAGCCGGATGAATATGTATTAACCAGAAATGCCAATGTCGGTTATGCCTGTTATGAGAGCGATTCTAATATTGTAGCGGGCATTGCAAATGTTTTTCCCGTGTTTTTCTTTCTGGTAGCGGCGCTTATCTGTATGACAACAATGAACAGAATGGTGGAGGAGCAGAGAACGCAGATTGGCGTATTAAAAGCGCTTGGTTACGGAAATGCCGCCATTATGGGTAAATTTTTGTTTTATGCAGGTTCGGCGGCGGCCACCGGTGCGGCAGCGGGTTGTGCGGTTGGCACATGGCTGTTTCCGAAAGTCATCTGGACGGGCTACCGCATTATGTATAGCATGGGAGATATTCAATATTATTTTGATATTTGGACAGCGATTCTTTCCATGGCGGCGGCGCTTTTATGTTCCGTGGGTGCGGCATATTTTTCCTGCCGTTATGAACTCTACAGCGAACCGGCGAATCTGATACGTCCTAAGGCGCCGAAAAGCGGGAAAAGGATTTTTTTGGAGAAGATTCCTTTTATCTGGAGCAGGATGAAGTTTTTACATAAGGTTTCCGCGAGAAATCTTATCAGATATAAGAAAAGATTTTTCATGATGATACTCGGTATCAGCGGCTGTACGGCGTTACTGGTAACGGGATTTGGCATAAAGGATTCCGTGACCGATGTAGCGGATATGCAGTATGATGAAATTCAGATGTACGATATCGGTATTTCTTTTTCAGAGGGATTAAAAGAGGCGCAGTTTGATGCGCTGACGGAGCAGACAGAAGATATGCTGTCACAGATAGCCTTTCTGTATGAAGAAAGCGTAGACATGGATTTTGGCGGTAAAACAAAATCGGTCTATCTGGAGATTCCTGAAAATGTAGAGGAAATCGCTGCTTTTTTGAGTCTGCATACAAAAGATGGGGAAGAGATTCCCTATCCGGGTAAAGGAGAAGCGGTGCTGACGGAGAAAATTGCGGAAAACATGGGCATTAAGGCGGGCGATAAGGTTACGCTGCGAGACAGTGATATGAATCAGATGACGGTGACGGTATCCGCTCTTTGTGAAAATTTTGTATCCAATTATATCTATATTCATCAGGACACTTACGAAGAGCAGCTTGGCATAGAGCCGGAATATAAAAACGCCTACGCGATGCTGCAGGAGGGGGCGGACGCACACGAGGCATCGGCCGCGCTTTCCGACAGAAAAAACGTGCTTTCCGTTACGGTCATACAGGATATGCGGGAGCGGTTATCGACGATGATGGAGAGTATGGATTATATTGTCGCGTTGATTATTATCTGTGCGGCCAGTCTGGCATTTATCGTGCTTTACAATCTGACGAATATCAATATTACGGAGAGAATACGCGAGATTGCCACTATCAAGGTACTTGGATTTTACGCGAAAGAGACGGCGGACTATGTATTCCGGGAAAATATGGTATTGACCGGTATGGGCGGCATTGTCGGTTTGTTTCTCGGGAAATGGCTGCACTGGTTCGTCATGCGCCGCGTGAATATCGATATGGTGTCGTTTAAGATATTAATTACGCCGCTCAGCTATGTATTAAGTTTGTTGTTTACGTTTGCTTTTGCTGCTTTTGTAAATCTTATTATGTTTTTCAAACTGGAAAAAATCAATATGGCAGAGTCTTTAAAATCCATAGAATAGGGTTAGTGTAAACATGGAGGATTTAGTATGGACATTAATCAGGCGCTGAATGATGTGCTGGTAAAGGTATTTCGGAATATTAATGCGGTGGAAGAGCAGGCAATCCGCACGGAAGAGTATAAGGATGTTACCGTAAACGACATGCACGTGATAGAGGCAATCGGAATAGAAGAAAAAAAGAATATGACCACCGTTGCCAAGTCGCTTCATGTGACGACGGGAACGCTTACCATTTCCATTAACAGTCTTGTGAAAAAGAATTACGTGGAAAGGGTAAGGAGCGAAGAGGACAGACGGGTTGTCCTTGTCTCTCTGACGGAAAAAGGGAAAAAGGCGTTTCTCCACCACAGGCAGTTTCATGACAAAATGGTACATGAAATCGTGGAAGAACTTTCGGACGAGGAAAAGCTTGTGCTGGAGAAAGCCTTAAACCGTATTAATCAGTTCTTTCTTTCCAAAGAAAGAGGCTGACGTCCTGTGCGGGTAACGGCAAGCAGGCGGGAGAGTGTGCGAAAATCTGCGGGGCCGTTATTTAACAGGAAAGTATGAAAGCGGTATAAAGTATAGGAATCACCCCAGGCGTTTTCGGCCTGGTTTTTTAACCTTTCGATTTCCAGATATCCCAAATAGTATTGGGGATAATTGCACGGTTCTTCTATGATGTATTCATAAACGGCGAGAATATCTTCCTCATTGGTAAAACCTACTGTGGAAAGAATTTCGCGGACTCTTTCATAGGAAGCGCCCTCATAATGGATAATAATATCTAATAGGGAATACAGGCATAACTGAATCTGCCTGTTCAGTTTATGTATCTGATATATTACTTCCGTTTCCGGGTGTGCGTCCTTTGTCATTTGTATGGCATAGTCATAGGAGTTGAGTTCAACATACATGGCCCATCCCTCTACATAGCCGCCATAATGTAAGATGCTGCGCAGTGGGGAAACGCCGGTAAGCTGCCGGTGATATCCGCTGTAGACGGTCTGATAAAGATGTCCGGGATATCCCTCATGCGCAAGCGTTGTAAAAAGAGAAAGTCCATCTGCGGTGTCCATGCCGTTAATGTAAATGGTATTTTTGCTCATGTCATCGATGGGCGGCGTTAAATAAAAGGCGGGCGCGGAGTAGGGAGCCAGGCTTGCGTCCAGATATTTAACGCTGCATAGAGGAGGCGTTTCGCCAAGGGTAAGAAGCGGTATGGCGGGGTAGTCCTCCGCTATCATGTTTTGCAGATAGGAGAGCATATTTTCCGCGGACAGGTCGGGGAAAGAGGTATCTTCTTCGGACAAAGTATCTTTCAGCCCGGGATTTTCCTGTAATAAACGGATAAGAGCCGTATAATTTTTCTCAAAGTCCAGGGAGAGCATTTGTTTCATTTCCGGAATACTATGGGAAGAGCCGGTTATAAAACGCAGATATGCCTGATAGTATTCCTGTCCGTCGGCATAGTGGGAAAGACCGCACAGGCTGCCGTTTTCGGCTTTTAACAGTGTCAGTTCATCGGCAAGTCTGTTGTATGCGGGAGCGACAACGGTTGTAAGGAGACGCTTGTTTTCCGCCTGCCAGGCTTTTGCTTCCGATTCATTGATGATGTTTTCCTGCACCAATGTTTCCAGACGTTCCGCAAAAGTAGTTTCCAGAAAGTGGCTGTCCGTAGTTAATTGTTCCGCATCCATGAATGCGCTGCATTGCTCGATTACTTTATTGGCAGAACGCTCGGACATAAAAAGACCGTAGTCGGCTTTTTCCTGTTCATAAAGGATAAGGCCGCTTAGGTAGGCGGGAATCTGCGACAGGATCGACAGATAGCTTTCAATATCCTCTGCGGAGGATATGCGGTAGTTGGCGAGCAGGATAGGTAGTTGAGCCTGTACGCCGGAAGCCGGGGAAAGCGGTTCTTCATAATACGGGTAGGAAGCGCAGGCCTCACGCGCCGTTAAGTAAGTGGAGAGCAGGATATAGGTGTATTGATTGGCGGAAGACATTTTTTCCGGATGGAATTTTTGCAGCGCGTTAAGCGCGGCCCGGGTGTTTTCCAAATCTTCTAACGCCTGACCGGCATGGTAGGCGTTAAGCGTAAGCGTTTTTTCATCGATGCCGTATGCGGCGGGGTTTGTCAACGTATAGTGCAGGTTGATGGGGTTGGAACATAACTCCGACAAAAAGAATTTCTCCGCATATGTTTCAAAGCGGGAATCTTCATGAGAGCGGCTGTAAAGAAAAAGAGTGAATAAGATAAAAAGGAGCAGTAAAAGAATTGCCCCTATCCATTGTTTGGGAGAAAGCTTTTTTTTCAATGATATAACCTGTTTCCGACAGCTTTACTTCAATATATGTAAAAATGGCGTGAAGCATGCATGGAAAGTGCCTGTAACGTCAGAAGACAATCCGGTCTCTGCCGTTTTCTTTTCCCATATATAATTTTTCGTCGGCTTCCTTGATAGTGGAGTCGATATCGGAATGAAAATCGTATTCCGTAAGGCCGAACGTCATGGCGATGGAGAATGTTTTTTCGCCTGCACGAAATTGCAGGGCTTTAATGTTATCTTTTAATTCTTCCAAAAGACAGAACGCTTCGTCGCCGTTGCAGGAGGGGAAAACAATCAAAAATTCCTCGCCGCCCCATCTGGCGATGAAACTCTTTTTACCCAGAGTGGTCTGCATTGTCTTGGCGATACCCTGTAAAACGGAGTCTCCAACGTCATGTCCGTAATTGTCGTTTACCTTTTTGAAAAAGTCAATATCGCAGATACAGATGCTGGTGAACTCCTGATTAGAGGGAATTAAAAGCGTCTCCAGATACTGCATTGCCTTACGCCTGTTATGCAGTCCGGTCAGTGCGTCAGTATTCGCCTGTCCTAAAAGCTGGTTGTTGTAGTCTATCAGTTTGCTTTCCATCGCCTGAGAGTCCTTGCTAAAAATATAGACTATCATGGAGATGCACCAGAAAATAGCGATGGTATTAATAATCTGTAAAATATTAACGCTGATGGTCGGCAGCGTAACAACAGGGTCTCTCATACGGCAGAAAAAGAAAAGATAAATGCGCAAAAGACAGAGTACGGAAGCGACAAAAATCTTAAACTGATATTGGGAATAGCCGGAAAAAAAGCAGAGTACCAGCAGAACGAGAAGAAAATGCTGTACGCCGATATCCCAGCCGAAGTAAACAAGATTGACAATAATCCATGCAGCCGTACATGCATTCAGCGTATAGACAACAGCAGTCGTATTGTGGCGGTATGACATGATAAAAATATACAGATACATCAGAAAAGAAACTAATAAAATCGCAATTCCGATATTGTTTAACATACTGATATAGATTATACTATTTAAAACAATATAAAAAAGCATGGAGAGAACCAAAATTCTAACGACAACAATTAACTTAGGAGATTCGTTGGGGTCGCTTGTATCTTTGCTTATGTATTTGACTGCTTTATCAAGCCAGGGATGGTTCATTATGGTATCCGTGCCTTTCTCGTTAAGAAATAATAAGACATATTATAATAATACACCCATTTGCGAAAAAACGCAATATAAGCGTAAGAAAGACGAATCGATGAATAAATATTCTTTAAAAAATAAGTTAATGCTGTTGACATTAGTAACGGTGCTTCCTTTCGTGGGCATTACGCTCTATCTTATTTTTTCCCTGCATAATTACAGTAACGCTTATGATGAGATAGTCAGCAACATGACGATTGCAAACAGTTATAATTTATACTTCAAGGAAGAGATGGACGAGAGCCTTTATAAATTAGTGGTAGGCGCCGTGACTTTTGATACTATAAAAGAAGACGATACCTTACAGGATCCGTATGAAGTGATAGACGATTTACGGGAAGACTTTGGCGTTCTGATGCGGATTACGACGGACAGGGAAAGTAAATCGTGGTTACAGCGTCTGCTGCGAAATATTGATACCTTGCAGGACAGGGTCGATGATATCAAAGTGAATCTGGATGAGGGCGGACACTATGATGAAAATATTGATATGCTGGATAACAACATTTATATTTTGACGGAGTTGATTCAGGATAATATCCAATATTATATTTACTATCAGACGCAGAGTATTGAAAGCCTCAAAGTGCAGTTAAACAGCCAGATTCAGAAATTTGTCGTTTTGTGGATAATGCTTTTATCGGCTATTATCGTATGTGTCCTGGTCGTGGCGGTTGTTATTTCCAACAGCATTACGGAGCCTATCAGAAAATTGTGCGGTGTGACAAGGCAGATTTCAGAGGGCGATTTTTCGGTTCGCGCCGGGGTGAAGACAAGAGACGAGGTAGCGCAGCTTTCCGACAGTATTAATGAAATGTCGCAGCATCTGGAAGTGATGGTCAGCCAGATTAAGGAGGATGAGAGGAAGATGCGTTATGCGGAACTGCGTCTTTTGCAGGAACAGATTAATCCTCATTTTCTGTACAATACGCTTGATACGATTATCTGGTTGATAGAGGGGAATCTGACAGGGCAGGCGGTGGACATGGTAGTCTCGTTATCGGATTTTTTCCGTCTGGTTTTAAGCCATGGGCAGGAATTTATTACGATTAAGGATGAGGAACTGCATATCCGCAGCTATTTGGAAATCCAGCAGGTACGCTACCATGATATTCTGGATTATGAGATTACGATTGCGGAGGAATTGTATCCTTATAAAATTTTGAAACTGACCTTACAGCCGCTTGTGGAGAATGCTTTATACCATGGCATTAAATATAAAAGGGCAAAAGGAAAGATTACGATTACCGGTTCCATGACGGAAGATGAGAACGGTAAGAAAATCTGTCTTTCCGTCATGGATAACGGCGTGGGAATGGAGCAGGACGAGCTGCAGCGTCTGCAAAAAGAGATTACCCGCCCCTGCAAAGAGACGGAAAGCGGATTCGGACTGGCCAATGTCAATGAACGGATTCGTATGAATTTCGGCATGGCGTACGGCATGACGATTACTTCCGAAAAGGGAAAGGGAACAACCGTAACGGTAATGATTCCGGCACAGCGGATGGAGAGTTCGGCGGAAAGGAGTGCGTATGAGGTTCCGGTATAGAAAAAGAAGACGGTATATGGCCGTTTTGGCACTATGTTTTGGGCTTGCGGGAATCTTTTCCGGGTGTGGGCCGTTTCAGGATGTGGTGATTGATAAGACGGATATGGAAAGACTGCCGGAGGAAGAGGAGGATTTAATTGTTGTCGGATTTTCACAGCTTGGAAGCGAATCGGTCTGGCGGACGGCCAACTCGGAATCCATTCAAAGAACGTTGACGAAAGAGAACGGATTTTTTCTGGAATTTAATAATGCCAGACAGAAACAGGAAAACCAGATTAAGGCAATCCGGGGCTTTATTTCGCAGAGAGTGGATTATATCATATTTTCACCGGTGATGGAAGACGGATGGGAAACCGTTTTGCAGGAGGCGAAAGATGCCGGTATTCCTGTCATTTTAGTGGATAGAAGAGCGTCAGTTTCGGAGTCTCTCTATACGGCATGGGTTGGTTCCGACATGATGAAAGAAGGAGAGAAGGCAGGGCTTTGGCTGGAGGATTACCTGAAATCGCTTGGCAGAGAGGATGATGAGATTAATATTGTCGTCTTGCAGGGAACAAGCGGTTCTTCGGCTTTACTTGGGAGGACGGCGGGCTTTGACGTCATTGCAAAAAAGCATTCCAACTGGCATATACTGGAACAGAAACCGTCGGATTTTACAACGGCAAAGGGCAAAGAAGTTATGGAGCAGTTTTTGAATAAATATGCGGACATTGATGTCGTTGTTTCCCAGAATGACGATATGACATTCGGCGTCTTGCAGGCCATGGAAGAAAAAGGCATTACAACGGGCGTAAACGGTGATGTGATTCTGATTTCTTTTGATGCGGTGCATGATGCGCTGGAAATGGTAGCGCAGGGCATTATTAATGTGGATGTGGAATGTAATCCTGAGCAGGGAGAGTACATTATGGACATTATCCGGAAATTGGAAAACGGGGAGACGGTGGAAAAAGAAAATAACGTAGAGGAAAAGGTGTTCACGCCGGAAAATGTGGGGGAGTATCTGGATACGAGGACCTATTAAAGACAGGAGATAGGAAAGTATGGCGTTAAAAGTTTTTTTGGTAGAGGATGAAAGCGTAGTAAGAGAGGGGCTTCGGGATAATATTCCGTGGCAGCAGTTTGGATATCAGTTTGTCGGGGAGGCGGGAGACGGAGAGATGGCCTTGCCGTTAATCAGAAAGACCAAACCGGATGTGTTGATTACGGATATTAAAATGCCGTTTATGGATGGGCTTTCCCTAAGCCATATCGTAGGACAGGAATTTCCGGAGATGAAAATCATTATCATCTCGGGATATGACGATTTTGAATACGCAAGACAGGCAATCAGGGAGGGGGTCGAGCAGTATCTGCTCAAGCCCATCACGAGAAGAACCCTGCAAAAAGCGTTGACGGAGGTAAAAGAAAAAATCGAGTCTGAACAGGAACAGAAAAATTATCTGCATAAATATCAGGATGATATGCACGAGTATGAGCAGTTCTTTTTACGGAATTTTTTTGAGAAAGTCTTTGCGGGACAGCTTTCCGTGCAGGAGATTTATGAAGAGGCGCAGAAGCAGTCTTTGGATATCAATGCGCCGTGTTATAATTTGATTTTGATGAATGTGCAGGAGAAAAATGATAAACGGATGGCAGGGGAAATCTGTCAAAAATGTTATGAGGAACTGATGCGGTTTTTGCTGCGCTTTTCCAATTATTATGTAGTCTTTCGCTGGAATGTCAATATTTATGGCATTATGATAAAAGGAGAAGAGGAAAATATATTAGAGCGGACAAACAAGTGTCTGGAGGGCATAGAGCATATTTGCAGACCGTATGAGGAAGAACTGGACTGGTATGCGGCGGCAGGCGCGCCGGTGGAGCGGTTCAGTATGCTTTCCGACTGTTACCGGAAAGTAAATCATATTTTCAACTATCGTTTCTTTGAACCGTTTAAACATATTCTGTCGGAAAAGGCGCAGAGCGAGCCGGTGAGGGAGGGTGAAGCCGGGGCGTTGGAGAACATTGACACTTCCAAAATTAATCCGGAATTAATCAAAGCGTTTCTGGCAAAAGGGCAGAAAGAGGAGGTCGGGGACTTTGTCGGCAATTTCTTAAACGGCATTGGAGAGGCGTTAAAGTCTAAGATATTCTGGGATTATCTGCTATTAAACGTCCGCTTTACCGCGCTTGCTTATATAGAGAGTCTTGGCGGCACACAGAAAGAATTTTTACAGAATGTGAATGCCGATAATATCCGGAAGATGGAAATGAGCCTGGAAAATATGCAGCATTATATAGAGGATATTTTAACGCAGGCGATTGCGTACCGTGACAGGGAAAATGCCAGCCAGGGCAGGAAAGCCATGCAAAAAGCGCTCGCATATATCGAAGAAAATTACATGCAGGAGAGCCTTTCTTTGAATGAAATTGCGGAGACAATGGAGGTAAGTCCTAATTATTTCAGCGCGACGTTCAGTCAGGAAATGCAGATGACATTTGTGGAATATGTGACGCAGAAGCGGATGGAGAAAGCAAAAACGCTGCTTTCAGATACGGAAATGCGCTCTCATGAGGTTGCGCTGGCGGTAGGTTATAAAAATCCTCATTATTTCAGTTTTGTTTTTAAGAAGACACAGGGATGCACTCCCAGAGAATATCGGGCAGGCAAAGAGAAAGCTTAGTTTTCCGGAGAAGAGACGCTTCCCCGTTCGATAAGATTCCAGCCTAACTGTACGGATACAGGGTTTCGGCCCTGTATTTTCTTTATCAGAAGTGAAACTGCGGCGGATGCCATTTCGTGTGTCTCGTGGGAAAGGGAAGTCAGCCGCGGGGTGGACAGTTCACTAAGATAACTGTTATCAAAACCGACGATGCTGATATCCTCCGGAACGCGGATATTGCGGTAGGACAGTTCCTTTATCAGCCAATAGGCTATTTCATCATTATAACAGACAACAGCGGAGCAGGATTGCAGATTCTGTCGGATAAAATCGGATAAAAAGCGGGTATCCTGCTTTTCCTCTAATTGCAGCAGTTGTTCCATGGTAAACCAGAAAACGTTATCGTCATTGACGGGTATGCCGGATTCCAATAAAGAACGCATATAGCCAAGATAACGCTCCTGCCCTTGCAGTGTGTCCGATTGGAAAATGCCGGCAATTTGTTTGTGCCGTTGGTTTAATAAAAACTGTCCGAGCATATATCCGCCGGCATAGTTATCATCCTTGACATAGAGAGAAAGCGGAAGATTAGCATAATATCCGTGCAAGAAAACAATGTTGCATCCCTTGGCGGAAAGTTCTTCATATAAGTCGTAGTTCGGCGTCGGCAGCGCGCAGCGGGAGGGTTCTACAATCAGGCCGCGCGGAGGCGTTTTACACAGGCTTTGTAAAACGGCACGTTCCGTATCCGTCCGGTTTTTTGTGATAAAAACGGACAGAGAATAACTTTCTTTTGATAAAAGGGATTCCAAATCGCCGAGTAACGACGGAAAGATATATTCCGTATCGGAGGAAAGTAAAATAGCGATTTGGTTTTTGCTTTTTTCGGGAAGAAGTCCGGTTGCGTAAGAGCCGCTTCCCTGCTTTCTGGCAATCAGTTTTTCTTCCTCCAATAATAAAAGCGCCTGCCGCACGGTCTGGCGGCTGACTTGAAATCTTGCGCATAATTCTTTTTCCGTTGGCAGTTTGGAAATGCCGTGCGCTAAATTATCCGTCAATTCTTTTTTTAACTGTTCTGCCAATGTCCGGTATTTTTTACCCATGAATATGCCTCCGCTATTGCCTTCTATTATAAAAATATCATAAATTTATCGCAAAATTAAGAGATTCTCATTTTTTTGATATAAAAATTTTATGATTTTCGCAAAAGAAAAAGTAAAAAAACAACTTTTTGATTACTATAT
>JAMPCN010000001.1:233985-248447 GCA_023666125.1 Bacillus sp. (in: firmicutes)
TGAGCATATCAAAAGAGCGGCAGAGATAGCTGACGGAGCGGTTTGACCAGATAAGTCTGCCCGTCACCTGCATTTCAAGATTAATACGAGAATGGTTGTTTAATTTAACATTAATGTCCAGACGAAACTCCTTGTTTTTAATGGATTCTCCTAAGATGATAGGATTTGTGATTTCCACGGATGCGATATCTTCTTCACGAAGATGTAGAAGCGACCGGATAAGACCTCGTAAAGCCTTGTTGTTGGTTTGAAAAACCGCCCGAAACATGTAGTCGTTCGTCATGCCATAGGGGATGGTTCCGTGAGCGTCTTTCAGTAAATCATTTGAAAGTAAATCGTTTGAAGATAAATTGTTTGAAAGTAAATCATTTGAATTAGAAATTGAGGTTACATTTTTAAGATTTGTTGTTTTTTGATTCATAGACATGTCTCCTTTGTGATGTAAGATAACAGAAAGCGCACAGGCGGCTTTCTATTAAATGAATTGAATTGGTCGAATGACCGAATATGAATTACTTATATCACATTTCAAAGAAAAATGCAATTAGAACTTTTTTGTCGCTGTTGTGAACTACCGAGTGAAAACATACGGGGATTAAAAGCCTCAGGATGGCACTCTGAGGCTTTTCTATCCTGTTTTGGTGCGATGGCTTAATCCGCAGACTAGTTACTGTCTATTTCTTGCCGCCACCTAACCATTTGATGATGCAGTGGCAAACCACCCTTTTATATCTTAAACACCGAAATTTCTGATTTTAATCCCTGCATATTTTCGCCCAGCAAATCCGCGGTCTGGTTCAGGTTTTCCACATGCTCTAAAAGCCTGCCTGCGATGTCCTTGACTTTCTCTGCGCTGTTAGCGGTTTCTTCTATAATATTCGAGATGTTCTGCACACCCTGTACGGTATCGCTGCGTTCGGCGTCCGCTTTCTCCATGCTGGTAACAATTTCCTGCAATCCCTCGGCAAGCGCGTTCATCTGCGTACGCATATCGCCGAATACTTTGATAACCTGCTCTACCGACTCGCTCTGCAACGCAACCATCTCCTGCGCCTGGTCGGCATTTTTCACGCTGCTTTCCGTCTGCGCCATAATCGACGATACATTATTCTGAATCTCTCCCGCCGCTGCCGCTGAATCATCCGCCAGTTTACGGATTTCCTCCGCAACAACCGAGAATCCCCTTCCGGCTTCTCCCGCTCTCGCCGCTTCAATAGACGCGTTTAATGACAAGAGATTGGTCTGCTCGGAAATGGACGTAATCGTCTCCACAAAGGAATTGATGATTTCATACTCTTTCTTTAACGACTCGATACTGCTGCCGACTTCGGAGGTCATCTCCGTCGTTTTCTGCGCGCGTTCACCTAACAGTCTGATGATTTCTATACCGTGGTTAATCATCGTGCCGTTTTCTTCCACGAGCGCTTCTACTTTCTCTACTACCCTGCCGACTTCCTGTATCTCGTTAGACAAAATATCAGTTCTCTCCACGCAGTCCACCGCGTTCTCCGACTGTCTGGCAATGCCGCCGTGAATCTCATCAATAACCTGCGTAATATTCTGAGAACATTCATTAATAACAGTTGACACCTCTTCTACGCTCACGGCTGATTTTTCCAATTCATTCGTCGCGTTGCTTACTTTATTGACAAGATTCTTCGTATTGGTAATCATGTTGGTCGCCGAAGCTGCAAGTCCCTGGAACTCGTCGCGTCCTTTCGCCTGTACGGTAACTGTCAAATCGCCTTTTGCCACCTCGCCGAACTTCTTAGAGATGCTTCTCATATTGCCCTGAATGCCCGCTACAACGAAAACGCCGATTACCAGAGCGATAATGCAAGCCAGTATGACAAGCGCGATTGTCAATGCCCGAATTTCCTGCGCCTGGCTCGTCACAACGTTCATAGGCACGAGCGCACATAGGGTAATATCCTCCACATCCTCGCTTCTGCTGTAGAAGAACAGATATTTCTCCCCGTGAAACTTAATCTCCATGGAACCGCTCATATTTTCCTCATGAATGCCGTTGTAAAATTCCTGACCGAAAAACACCTGCTCCCCATCTGTCAGTATACTTTCTTCTCCCTCCGCAAGCTGTTGTGCAATAACTTCTCTGCCGTTTTCCGTGACAAATCCGATGATGCTTCCGTTGCCTAAATCAAGTCCTCCAATGAGTTTCTCAATCTCGTCGCGTTTCACGTCAATAACAATACACCCGTTTTTAGATTTTGACAGGATTTCATAAGAAATTATGTATTCATCATCGGTTTCTTCCACCGCCTCATCTATAATCGGATGGGAATCTATCCACATTTCAATCGAGCTTTTCCCGGTTGCAACCGTCTCCCTGTGTTCATTGTAAACTCCCGGAACTTTCTTATTTGTCGCCGTTGTAATAATCGTCTGCTCCTGCCCGGGAATAACGTATATATTGCCGATAAAAGAAATTGCCGACCGGAAAGATATCATATCCGAGCTAATAGCGCTCTTTATGTTCTTTTCATCCACCGGAGATTCCATCGTACCCGCCAGATATTTGCCGACATCCCCGTCAAAGGCATATTTTACTCCTTCCGCTTTGATAAAAGAACAGAGCAATTCCAGATTCTCCTTAGTCATGTCAATCGTTTGGAGCGTAGACTCCTGAAATTTCTCGCTCATGCCTTCCGCCGCTTTCTGATACGCTGAAACGCCTACGATTATCATAAAAATAATGGGAACCAGAAAACAGATGACAATTTTATTCCGGATTCCCAGAAGCATAAAGCCGGAGGACTTGCCCGCTTTTTCAGATTTTCCTGCCTTTGAAAGTTTTTCTGCTTTCGAGGTTTTTTCCGCCTTTTGGGGCTTTTCTTTTCTTTCTATTTTCTGCTTTAAATTGATTTTTTTCATTCCAAGTCATCTCCAATTCTTTAAGCTGCAAATTCAGATATCTGCTTCCATGTGCCTGTTCTTTTGCTCATGAATTTATTATACAATAATCTTTGTCGATTTAAAATAGATTTGTTCTTCATTTCTAAAATATTTTCTTTTATAATAGAATCAGAAAAAAGAAAGGCGGTACTCTTATGCTGACATTTGAAAAAACAACGCCGGAAGCGTCCGGCATCCCCGGCGGCTGCATCGTGAACATGATAGAGAGGCTTCAAAAACGCCAGATTCCGATGCACAGCCTGCTTCTTATGCGCCATGACAAACTGTTTTTTGAAGGCTATTACGCTCCCTGCACGGCCGATACCCTGCATCGCATGTTCTCCATCAGCAAAAGCCTGACCTCTATCGCGATTGGTCTTCTTGCCGAAGAGGGGAAACTGTCTTTAGACGACCCTATCATCAAGCATTTCCCTGAAAAACTCCCCGAGAAAGTGCATCCCTGGATAGCCTCCATGACGATTCAGGACATGCTGATGATGCGTTCCTGCCATGCCTCCACGACATATAAACTCGACATGACGACGGACTGGGTAAAAAGTTATTTTACTACCCCGCCCACGCACCCGGCCGGAACGCTTTTTCACTATGACACGTCCGCACCGCACACGCTCTGCGCCTTAGTGGAAAAAATGACCGGTATGGATATGCTGGATTACCTGAAAAAGAAGCTTGCCCCGCTCGAACTGTCCAAACAATCCTACATGATTAAAGATCCTTTCGGCGTCTCCATGGGCGGCAGCGGTCTGGTTTCCTATCCGATGGATTTATTAAAATTCGGTTATTTCCTCTTACATAGGGGAAATGTCTGCGGAAAGCAGCTTATTTCAGCCTCCTATATTGATAAGGCGGTCTCCAAATTAAGCGAAACCTGCATGACCGCGCCGCTTCCCAGCGAAGCGCAGGGCTACGGTATGCAGTTCTGGCGCGGTGAAAAAAATAATTACATATGTTACGGAATGGGCGGACAGTTTATTATTGTTTTCCCCGATTACGACCTTATCTGTGTCACCACCGCGGATACGCAGTCTATCGGCGGCGGCAACCAGCAGATTTACGACGCGCTCTATGAAGAACTTCTTCCCTATATTCAGGATAAACCTTTGCCGGAACATCCGGACAGTGTAAAACTTTTATCCAAAACCCTTTCCACGCTTGCCATCGAACCGGTTGCGGGCGAAACGACAAACAGTGCCGCGGCAGACGGCGCGCTTGTGGATATCCATAAAATAAACGGCAAAACTTTCCGCGTCCGCACCGAAAATACCGGATTTGAAAGTTTCACCGTTCAATTTGACAATATGGATAAAGCGGCAGGAGACGCTGTACACGGGAGTCTCTCCTTTGTTTATCAACATCAATCCTATACCGTTACTTTCGGCATGGGAAATATGCAGACCGGGTCTTTCCCCATCTATAACCTGCAATACGCGGCAAGCGGCGCATGGCTTTCGGACGGCACGTTCTATATCAAGGCGCACATCATCGACGCTTACGTCGGCTGCGTACAGTTCCAGCTTTCTTTCCACGAAAACAGCCTGACTGTCTTTATGCGTAAAAAAGAGGAAAGCCTCTTCCATGAGTTTGACGGGCATTGCTATTGCATATGCGACGAATGATAACACTTATTGCTATACTGTATATGCGGCAAATCATAACATTTGTTATTATATCGTGCAGTCATTCCAGAGACCCTGAATATACTCTCTGGAAGCGACTGCATTATCGGGAACCGTATTTTCCAGCGTTGCGTGGACGTACGGTTTTTCTTGTTTGATAAAGCGGATAATCTCGCTATAATCCATTTCTCCCGTTCCTGCCGCCACGGAAATCAATTCATTATTTTCCACTCTAAAATCCTTAATATGCACCACGGCGATATCTTTTCCAAGCAGTTCCATCGCCTCTTTAAAAATTTCCGCCCGGTTCCGATAATTACTGATATCCAGCAGATTCACCGGGTCGAATATAATCTGTAAATTCGGGGATGCAATCTCGTCTAACACCTGTCTTGCCCGCTTAGGATTGCACACAATATGTTTAAATACCGGCTCAATCGCAAAAATAACACCCATTTTTTCTGCATATTCCACTACGGGTCTGAGGTTTTTAATAAAAATCTGCAGCGCCTCCTCGGAATGGTTCCGCTCCTCGTATTTGTACGCTTCATTTACCGCGCCTGTCTCCGTACCGACCACGCCCGCACCCAGCAAAGACGCGAAACGGATATGCGCCAGATAGCGCGCCTGATTCTTTTTCAGGCTTTCCTCATTCGGATTCGCCAGGTTCAGATAACAGCCAAGCACTGCTATGTCTATCTCCGACTTTGCAAATAAATTCTTTAAATAACAGGCAAATCCCGGCGTCAGCGCGCTGTCCGCTACCGAATATTCGGAAATTACTTTGGACAACGCCAGATGCCCGCACTTAAAGCCCTGCTGCTTCGCAATCTGCAGACGTTTTTCCAGCGGCGCCTTTTCAATATCATGTAAACGTATTCCCAACTGCATATCATATCCACCTTTCCTGATTATTTTACATACTCACGCTGCCTAAGCAAACCGCCTCGCATACGCTCTTCTTTACTTACGCTCTTCCTTACTTACGTTCTACCTTATCCACGCCCTGTAATTCCAATTCTTCGCCATCCACACCCTCTATCGTTACATTTTCCAATAACAGGTGTTCTACATTAACTGCATGAAGCCCTTTTTTCATACACGCCTCTACGCCATTCGACATAATCGGCACATCCGATTTTGCATCTCCGGTAAAGGAGATAGCGCAGTTTCTCATCTCGATTTTTTCAATCTTCTGTTCCGGTAATCCCTCAAAAAACGCCGCGGCAACATGGCAGTTTTCGGCATGGATATTTTCAAACAGAAAATGTTTCATCGCCGGCGTTCTCTCGTCCACCGGATATGGCTCTCTCGACTGCACATATTCCGTACGCCCGTCCGGGTCACAAAAATAGAACGCATTTGCCGTAAACGGCGTCATAACATGGTTCATCTCGATATCTCGGAAGATAATTTCATCCAAAATCGAATCTTCTCCCCGTCCGCGTCTCGTCTTAATCCGCAGTCCGCGGTCGGTATGGGAGAAACGGCATTTTTCCACTACCATATTGCGTACGCCTGCGCCAATTTCGCTTCCGACGGTCACTGCGCCGTGTCCGTCTTCCATCAGGCAATGGCTGATATGCACGTCCTCGGACGGCGTCTTATGCTTTTTGCCCATATAGACCTTGCCCGATTTTACCGCGATACAGTCGTCTCCCAGCGAAAAATGAACGCCCGCTATTTCCACCTTGCGGCAGGACTCCGGGTCTAAGCCGTCCGTATTCGGAGAGGTCTGCGGATTTTTCACTTTCAGCCCCGCAAACATCAATTCATTACTGAAATACGGGTGGATGACCCACGCCGGACTGTTGCAGAAAGTCAGCCCCTGCACCTGTATTCTCTCACAGTGATTTAAAAATAACATGCGTGGTCTAAATGCACCATTCATCACTTTCGGATTATTCCACCAGTTATCTTTGGAGGCGCATCCGTTTATAATGCCCTCGCCGTATAGTTTCACATCGGACACGCCGATTCCGCTGACAATACCCGCAAACATCGGCAGCGGATTCCCTTCCCATGTACCGAGATTATATTCTTCCTTTTCATCATAGCTTTCAATCAGCCCCGGAAACTTCACGAAACGGTTCCTGTCGGTCTCGGCCAGCAGTTCTGCTCCTTTCGCAATTTCCAGATTGATACCGCTCTTTAAAAAAATACTTGTTATTTTATATTTTCCCTTTGGCACTAAAACCCGGCTCTTAGGCGGACATGCCATAATAGCTGCCTGAATAAAATTTGTATCATCCGATACGCCGTCTCCGACGGCTCCCAATTCTTTCACATTAATCGTAACAAATTCTTCATCCGTTCTAAAAGAAGCCTCTCCGATTTTCTCCCCCGCCTGATTTTTCACCGTAAGCGCATATTTTGTATCCGGCTCTAAATCATACAGACTGGTAATGACCGTATTCGTTTCTTTCCATTCTTCATCATTCAAAAACAGCTTGTAACATTCCGCTGTTTCGTACTTTCCCCCATCATCCAGTTCAAACGTCACGCTGCGCGCCGTTTTCATAATCAGTCGAATATCCATCTCCACCATCACGCCTTTCTTTCTATATGATTCAAAAAAGGCGGCAGCAAACAATGCTGCCACCTCTTTCATTCACATTTTACGTTAGTTGCCGCTCTTTTAGCCCGGCTGCTTTCCGATATATGCAAGAATACCGCCATCTACATATACAACGTGTCCGTTGACAAAGTTGGATGCGTCGGATGCAAGGAATACTGCCGTACCCTGAAGGTCTTCTGCATCTCCCCATCTTGCTGCAGGCGTCTTAGCAATGATAAACTGGTCGAACGGATGTCTGGAACCGTCAGGCTGTTTCTCACGAAGAGGCGCTGTCTGCGGTGTAGCGATATAACCGGGTCCAATACCATTACACTGGATATTGAACTCACCATACTCAGATGCGATATTCTTGGTAAGCATCTTCAAACCGCCTTTTGCCGCTGCATAAGCAGATACCGTCTCACGTCCAAGTTCACTCATCATAGAGCAGATGTTTATAATCTTGCCGTGTCCTTTTTTAATCATGGACGGAATAACCGCTTTGGATACGATAAACGGTGCGTTCAAGTCTACGTCGATAACCTGTCTGAATTCTGCTGCTGTCATGTCGCACATAGGAATACGTTTGATAATACCTGCATTATTTACAAGGATATCAATAACGCCAACTTCTTTTTCCACTTTTGCAACCAACTCATTGACCTGTTCTTCATTTGTTACGTCACAAACATAGCCATGAGCAGTGATGCCTTTCTCCTTGTAAGCCGCCAGTCCTTTGTCAACCAGCTCCTGCTTGATATCATTGAAAACAATCGTTGCTCCTGCCTCTGCAAATGCGGTTGCCAGCGCAAATCCGATTCCGTAAGATGCACCCGTTACAAGCGCTACCTTACCTTCCAATGAAAACTTGTCTAAAATTGCCATCTTTTTTTCCTCCTTTATTTTTGAATCATAAGTGGCTTATTATAATGTAACACCCTGTTTAAAGATTGCCATGTCATGGAAGCCCGCTTCCTCACTGCATACCTTTTTCCCGGATGCTACTGCTACTACATAGTCAAATAACTCTTTTGCGGTTTCGTCAATATCCTTATCCTCTACCAGAACGCCCGCATTAAAATCTATCCAGTTCTTCTTTTTCCCCGCAAGCGCGCTGTTACTGGAAATCTTAACCGTCGGAACCGGTGATGCAAACGGTGTGCCGCGTCCGGTTGTAAATAAGACAATATGTGCGCCGCTTGCCGCAAGCGCAGTTGACGCTACCAAATCATTGCCCGGTGCGCTAAGGAGGTTAAGACCCGCCTTTTCCACGCGCTGTCCGTAGGCCAGTACGCCTTTGACCGGCGCGCTGCCGGACTTCTGCGTACATCCGAGCGATTTATCCTCCAAGGTGGAAATACCGCCTTTTTTATTACCGGGCGAAGGATTTTCATAAATCGTCTGATTGTTATCCTTAAAGTACTGCTTAAAATCATTGATTAACTTCACGGTCTCGTCAAAAAGTTCTCTGCTTTCGCATCTATTCATCAAAATCGTTTCGGCGCCGAACATCTCCGGTACTTCCGTTAAAATCGTCGTTCCCTTTTTGCTTATCAGCAAATCGGAAAACTTTCCAACGAGCGGATTCGCCGTAATACCCGAAAATCCGTCGCTGCCGCCGCACTTCATGCCAATGATAAGCTTGGAAACGCTTATCGGCTCCCGTTTGAAAGAAGCGGCATAGGCAATCAGTTCATCTAACAATTTTCCGCCGGTTTCCATTTCATCTTCCGTCTCCTGACAAACGAGAAACTTCACTCTGTCGGGATTTACCTCGCCAATATACGGTTTCAATACGTCGATATTGCTGTTCTCACACCCTAAGCCGAGTACTAATACGCCGCCTGCATTCGGATGATTGATTAAATCCGCGAGAATCGTCCTCGTATGCTCCTGGTCATCGCCCATCTGGGAACAGCCGTAAGGATGTGGGAAAGCGATAACCTCCTCTACCGTGCCTTTTAAGCGTTCGTTTGCGGATTTGGCAAGCGCTGTGGCAATATTGTTGACGCAGCCTACCGTTGGCACAACCCATACTTCATTGCGCACGCCCACTTTGCCGTCAGGACGGTTATATCCCATAAAGGTCTCGTCCGGCGTGGATTTTTCCTGTATTTCCACCGGTTCATAATTGTATTCCAGCAAGTCGCCTAATGCGGTCTTAACATTATGCGTATGTATCCACTGTCCCGCAGAGATATTCTCCTTAGCATTTCCGATACGGCATCCGTACTTGGTAATATCGCCATCCTGCGCGATATCGCAAAGCGCCATCTTATGGCCCGCAGGAATGGTTTCTTTCGCCGTCACCTGCAAATCGCCGACAGTCACCGTATCGCCCGCCGCAATTTCTTTAATTGCAACGATTACGTTATCATTTTCATGAATCTTAATATAATCTTTCATGTTACCCCCATTACGCAAAAACTTTTTCCATAGTCTTACGCATTCCCATGGCACGTATGTCTGCCAAATAGGAAACAACCGCGTCTTCCACGCCTGCAAGCGCGCTCAAATCCTGACCCCAGAAGTCTTTGTTGGCAAGTACCGCATGTGCAAACTCTTTCGGCTCCTTGCTGCTGTTCGCCGCGAAGAACTCCAGCACTGCCGCGTCATCCATAATGTTATATTCCTGACCGTCACGATGTCCGATTAACGCCTTGTCTCTGATTTCCGTTCCGGTATAGAACGCCATCAGCGCCGCCAGCGAGAATGTCAGATGCGTCGGAATTTTGCCCTCTTTTTCAATATATCCAAGGAAACTCGGCATACATCTTGCCCTCCACTTGGAAACGGAGTTTAAGGAAATGGATAAATGCGCATGTTTTACATACGGATTATTAAATCTTGTCAGTACGGCTTCCGCAAACTCATCCAGCTCCTTCTTCGGCAGCGTCAAGGTCGGAATGACCTCATCAAAAATTGTCGCTTTAATGAAATCTAAAATGAGTTTATCATTCATGGATTCCAATACGATATCGTTTCCGCACAGGTAAGATGCAAGTACGAAAGAGGTATGCGCGCCATTCAAAATACGGACTTTTCTCTGTTTATACGGTTTCTGGTTATCCGTAAAGATAACGGGAAGCCCTGCTTTCGGCAGCGGGAACTCGTCGCTGATGTCTTTCGCGCTTTCAATAACCCAGAGTGCAAACGGTTCTCCCGTTACAATCAGGTTATCCTGATAGCCAAATTCCCTGCAAAGTTCTTCCGCTTCATCCCGCGGATATCCTGTCACAATTCTGTCAACCAGCGTGGAAGTAAAGACGCAGGCATCATTTACCCATGCTGTAAAAGCGTCGCCCAGATTCCACAGTTTCGCAAATTTCAATACGCACTCTTTCAAATGGATGCCGTTATCGTCAATCAATTCCACCGGCAGCATTACCAGGCCTTTATCCTGTGCGCCGTTAAAATGTTCAAATCTTTCATATAAAAATTTCGTCAGTTTTCCGGGATAAGTTTTCGGCGGATTCATTTCAAACTTGTCTGTATCGTCATAGACAATACCCGCTTCCGTCGTGTTGGAAACAATGAAACGCAGTGTGTCCAATTTTGCAAAATCAGCGTATTTCTCATATTCTCCATAAGCATCCACTACATCCGTAACGCTTGTTACGATACGGTTGATTTTTCTCGGCTCACCGTCTGAAATACCTCGAAGCTGTACCGTATACTGGCACTCCTGGTCGTGGAAGCGTTCCAGCGTTCCAAATTCAATCGGTTTCACCAAAACGATATCGCCGTTAAAATCGCCTTTCTCATTTGCGATATCAATCATATAATCAACAAATGCGCGTAAGAAGTTGCCTTCCCCGAACTGTAGCACCTTTACCGGTCTTTCCACTTTTCCTGTTTTCTGTTTGCTCAAAAGTTCCATTAGCTGCAAAATCTCCTTTCTTTACACCAATCTTCCACGTCTGCTCGCTTACCCCTCGGCTTTCGTATATTTTTTATAATGTAAGCAGTTTCATGTTACTATTTTTTCACATTTTTCCCAATTAGTCAATATATAAAATGAAATAATTTTAATATTTTTTTACAATTTCACAAGTGTTTTTCGTGGATTTTATATTGCTTTCTAATTCCGTATCATATATAATAAAATATGGTAATTTGGATTGAAATGTAACCGTTTACATTCCCTGAATCCGAAAGTCCAAAGAAAGGCATGGTTATTAAAATGGCTCTGACGATTTATGATATTTCCCAAAAAGCCGGCGTATCAACTGCGACGGTTTCCCGCGTTCTAAATGGCAGCGGCAACGTCAGTCCATCTACACAAAAGAAAGTGATGGCTGTCATTGAGAAATATGACTATATCCCGAACGCATTCGCACGGGGAATGGGGCTGCGCTCTTTGCAGACCGTCGGTATTTTATGCGCCGACTCCTCCGATTTATTTGCCTCCAAAGCCATCTATCTTCTGGAACAGGAGCTTCAGGCGAACGGATATGAAGCGCTTTTGTGCTGTACCGGATATAACCTTGGCGTCAAGAAAAATTATCTGAATCTCATCCTGTCCAAAAAAGTGGATAGCATTATTTTGGTAGGCTCGAATTTCATTGCTCCCAGCCAGTTGGAAAATGAATACATTGCCGAGGCGGCGGCGCAGGTGCCGATTATGCTTCTCAACGCTTCTTATAACCATCCTAATGTATACAGCATCCTCTGCGACGACTATAATGCAATGTATGAAGCAACCTCAGCCATGATAGATTCCGGCATTTCGGATATCTTATATTTATATAACTCCGAATCCTATAGCGGTATGAAAAAACTGAAAGGTTTTCAGGATGCCTGGAAAGAAAGGATTCCCCGCGGCTTTTCAAATAACATATGTCATTATACCGGAAAACCCGATTCTATGGAAGAGATTGCTGACTTTGTAGCAAAAACTGCCGCAAAAGGCGTTCCCATCCACGGCATTATCGCCGCGGATGACTGTCTGGCAATCGGCGCCATGAAATATGCACAGCATAAGGGACTGCGGATTCCGGAGGATATCTCCGTTATCGGCTATAACAATTCCGTACTGACCGGCTGCTGCAGTCCGGAACTGACTTCCGTTGACAACTGTCTGGAAATGCAGACGCATCAGCTTGTACAGACGCTTCTTCACGTTATTGCCGGTGAAGAGGTGGCAAATAAAATAATTTTTTCCGGCAAACTTGTGAAACGCAGTACTACGCGTTTTTAAAAACGAAACTATATATAGAAAATATATAACTATATAAATATATCAAGAAAGGGGTTCACTTATGAAACAATTTATGGACAAAAACTTTTTACTATCCAACGACACTGCGCAGAAATTGTATTTTAATTACGCAGCCGATACTCCGATTCTGGACTATCATTGTCATATTAACCCACAGGAAATCTGTGAAGACCGCCAGTTTGAGAACATTACACAAGTATGGCTGGGCGGCGACCATTACAAATGGCGTTTTATGCGTTCCTGCGGCGTAGACGAGCATTACATAACCGGAGACGCTCCCGATAAAGAGAAATTTTTAAAATGGGCGGAATGCCTTGGAAAGGCAATCGGCAATCCATTATTTCACTGGTCGCATCTGGAACTGCAGAAATATTTCGGTTATCATGGCGTATTAAATAAGAAAACAGCCGAAGAGGTATGGGATATCTGCAACAAAAAGCTTGCCGAGCCGTCCATGTCCGTCCGCAATCTGATCAAGCAGTCCAACGTTACTTTAATCTGTACGACGGACGACCCCGTGGATTCTCTGGAATGGCATAAAAAACTGGCGGCGGACGATTCCTTTGACGTACAGGTGCTTCCTGCATGGCGTCCGGATAAGGCAATGAACATTGAAAAACCTGCTTATAAAGAATATCTGGACACCTTGTCCAAGGTATCGGGCGTTGCCATCAACACGGTTGCCGATTTACAAAAAGCGTTATCCGTACGTATGGACTTCTTTGCTTCCATGGGCTGCTCCGTTTCCGACCACGCGCTGGAATATGTGATGTATGCACCCGCTTCTGAGAGTGAAATTGAAGCGATTTTCGCAAAACGTCTTTCCGGCAGCGATATTACGCGTGAAGAAGAATTGAAATTCAAGACCGCTTTCATGCTCTTTGTCGGCAGGGAATATGCAAAGCGCAACTGGGTAATGCAGCTTCACTACGGATGCAAACGCGACAACAATACATTAATGTTTGATAAACTCGGTCCCGATACCGGATATGACTGCATCAACAATTATGCTCCATCCTCCGAGATGGCGGATTACTTAAACGCTTTGATTCGGACGGACGAACTTCCCAAGACCATTATCTACAGCTTGAATCCTAACGACAATCAGGCAATCGGAACCATTCTCGGATGCTTCCAGGATTCCACCGCCGTTGCGAAAATCCAGCAGGGTTCCGCATGGTGGTTCAACGACCATAAGACCGGTATGCAGGACCAGATGATTTCTCTTGCCAACCTTGGAAACCTTTCAGGATTTGTCGGGATGCTGACAGATTCCCGCAGTTTCCTTTCCTATACGAGACATGATTATTTCCGCAGAATCCTCTGCAATCTGCTCGGCACATGGGTGGAAAACGGGGAATATCCGGACGATAACGATACGCTTGCTGAAATTGTCAAAGGAATCTGCTACAATAACGCAGTCAAATATTTTGGTTTTAATTTAAAACCGCAAAATTAAAAAAGAAAGGATGATAACAAAATGGAATTAAGAACTGCTGCATCACCAAAAGATGTCAAGTATTACACCACAGAACGTTTAAGAGAGGAATTTCTCATCGACGATTTATTCAAACCGGACGAGATTAAGCTGGTATACAGCCACATCGACCGTATTATCACAGGCTCCGCCGTACCGGTAAAACCGTTACAGCTTACCGCGGGAGACGAGCTTCGCGCACAGTACTTCTGCGAAAGACGTGAGCTGGGCGTTATCAACATCGGCAATCCCGGTAAAATCACGATTGATGGCAAAGTATATGAGGTAGGACATAAAGAGGGTATGTACATCGGAATGGGTTCCAAAGAGATTATCTTCGAGAGCGTAAATCCGTCCGCTCCCGCTAAGTTTTATTTAAACAGCGCACCGGCGCACAGAACATGCCCTACCGTTTTAATCAAACCGGAGGGCGAAGCCGCTGAGGGCGTTGTCATCGTAAAAGATTCCAATAAAGTTGAATTGGGTTCTGCGGAATCTTCCAATCACAGAACTATCTGCAAGTACATTCTGCCGGGTCAGGTGGAAAGCTGTCAGTTGGAAATGGGTATGACGAAACTCGAACCGGGCAGTGTATGGAATTCCATGCCATGCCATACACATGACAGGCGTATGGAAGTATATTTGTATTTCGATATG
>JAMPCN010000001.1:248547-253210 GCA_023666125.1 Bacillus sp. (in: firmicutes)
TTCCAACTGTATCGTCAATAATTTGAGCATACATATGATTATTGCTTCTGAATACAGCCAAACGTGGTTTCTGCGCAGTGCCACTTAAATGGTTACGCATTCTCTTGTGCTTCTTAACACGAACTTTTTGTCTTGATTCTTTACTAACCATTTTTATACTCTCCTTATCTGTTATTTCTTACCGGTCTTACCAACTTTACGTCTGATTGTCTCATCAGCATACTTAATACCTTTGCCCTTATAAGGCTCCGGTCTCCTCTTATCTCTGATTTCAGCCGCGAATTGTCCAACTTTTTCTTTATCAATACCCTTAACGATGATGATATTCTGTCCGTCTAAAACCGTCTCGATTCCCTCCGGGTCAGTCATTTCCACCGGGTGGGAATATCCAAGGTTCAGTGTCAGGACCTTACCTGATTTTGATGCCCTGTAACCAACACCATTGACTTCCAGTTTCTTTTCGTATCCATTTGTAACGCCGACAACCATGTTGTTAATCAGTGTTCTTGTCAAACCATGCAAAGATTTCATCTTCTTTAAGTCATTCGGTCTGGAAACATGAACTTCCGCGCCTTCTACTTTGATTTCCATCTCAGCCGGAAGCACTCTTTCAAGTGTTCCCTTAGGACCTTTTACAGTCACTTTATTATTTTCTGCAAGTTCCACAGTAACGCCTGCGGGAATTGCGATTGGCATTCTTCCTATACGTGACATGCCCGTACCCTCCTAATTTTATTTGTGTTTATTTGGCTTTACCATACGAAAGCCAGAACTTCTCCGCCTACCTGAAGTTCTCTTGCCTTCTTGTCTGTCATAACTCCCTTGTTTGTAGAGATTATTGCAATACCAAGACCGCCAAGAACCTTCGGTAAATCCTCTTTACCAACATACAAACGAAGTCCCGGTTTAGAAATTCTCTTAAGTCCGGAAATAATTCTATCGTTCTTATCCTCACCATACTTCAATGTAATATGGATTGTTTTGAAGCTTCCGTCTTCAATTATATCGAATTTCTTAATATAACCCTCATCTAACAAAATCTGCGCAATCGCCAGTTTCATCTTAGATGACGGTACATCTACTGTATCATGCTTTGCAGTAATTGCATTACGGATTCTTGTAAGCATATCTGCAATAGGATCGCTCATTGTCATTTGAATTGCCTCCTTTTTAATTTCATAACTTTACACATTCTACCAGCTGGCTTTACGAACGCCGGGAATCTGACCTTTATATGCTAACTCACGGAAGCAAATTCTGCAAATTCCGTATTTTCTTAAATAAGCATGTGGACGACCACAGATTTTGCAACGGCTGTATTCTCTTGTAGAGAATTTAGGTTTGCGCTGCTGTTTTATCTTCATTGCTGTCTTAGCCATGAATTTACCTCCTTTTTATTTTGCGAATGGCATATTGAACAATCTTAATAATTCTCGAGCTTCTTCATCGGTTTTGGCTGTTGTTACAATAATAACGTCCATGCCTCTTACCTTATCAATCTTATCATACTCTATTTCAGGGAAAATAAGCTGTTCCTTAATTCCTAAAGCATAATTTCCTCTGCCGTCAAAAGAGTTAGGATTTACACCCCTAAAGTCACGCACACGAGGAAGCGCAAGGTTTACCAAACGGTCAAGGAACTCATACATCTTATCTCCACGAAGAGTTGTCTTGCAGCCTATTGCCTGACCTTCTCTTATTTTGAAGTTTGCAATAGAGTTCTTAGCTTTGGTAATGACTGCTTTCTGCCCCGTGATTGTTTCCATATCACTTACTGCGGATTCCAAAACTTTTGCATTTTCTTTCGCCTCACCAACGCCCATGTTGATTACGATCTTTTCAAGTTTCGGAACTTCCATGACATTTTTATAGCCAAACTTCTTGATCATGGCGTCCATGATCTCGTCTTTATACATATCTTTAAGCCTACTCAACTTTTTAGACCTCCTTCCTTAGAATCAATCAACGATGTCGCCTGTGGATTTTGCGAAACGGACTTTCTTGCCGTTTTCAAATTTAAAACCAATCCTTGTCGGCTTTCCTTTGTGTACATACATAACATTGGAAATATCAATTGGAGCTTCTTTCTGAACAATACCACCGTTCTGATTAGCCGCCGAAGGTTTTTCATGTTTTGTTATCTTATTGATTCCTTCAACCAAAACCCTTCCGGTTTTTCTGTCTATGGAAATAACTTTGCCTTCCTTGTCTTTGTCTTTACCGGCAATTACTTTGACAGTATCGCCTTTTTTAATCTTCAATGTTGACATACCGGCACCTCCTATAATACTTCCGGAGCCAGTGAAACAATTTTCATAAACTGTTTATCACGAAGCTCTCTTGCTACTGGTCCAAAAATACGGGTTCCTCTCGGAGTCTTATCGTCTTTTATAATAACAGCAGCATTCTCATCAAATCTGATATAAGAACCGTCTTTACGGCGCGCGCCTTTTACGGAGCGGACAACGACTGCCTTTACAACATCGCCTTTCTTTACAACGCCGCCTGGTGTTGCATCTTTAACAGTAGCAACGATGATATCACCAATGCGCGCATATCTTCTTGTAGAGCCGCCCATAACCCTGATACACAAAATTTCTTTTGCGCCGGTATTATCAGCCACTTTCAATCTGCTTTCCTGTTGAATCATGCCAATTCTCCTTCCTACTTCACTTTCTCGACAATCTCGACAAGTCTCCATCTTTTATCTTTTGATAAAGGTCTTGTCTCCATGACTTTAACGGTATCGCCAATGCTGCACTCATTTTTCTCGTCATGCGCTTTTAACTTATAAGTCTTTTTCACGATTTTACCGTAAAGCGGATGTTTTACATGGTCTTCAATCGCTACAACAATCGTTTTATCCATTTTATTACTGGTTACTTTGCCAGTACGGGTTTTTCTCAAATTTCTTTCCACGACACATCCTCCTCCTAGTTAGCCGCTTTTGCTTTCTGCGTAATCACGGTCTGAATTCTTGCAATATTCTTTCTTACTTCTTTAATTCTTGCTGTATTATCTAACTGATTTGTTGCGTTCTGGAATCTCAAATTGAAAAGTTCTTTTTTAGCATCTACCAGTTCCTGTGCTAATTCTGCATCTGATTTTTGCCGTAAATCTTCTACATACTTATTAGTTTTCATTTGATACACCGCCTTCCAAGTCTGCTTTAGAAACGATTTTACATTTACATGGAAGCTTATGTGTTGCAAGACGTAATGCTTCTTTTGCCACCTCTTCGGATACTCCTGCAATTTCAAACATAACGCGTCCCGGTTTCACAACTGCTACCCAGTATTCCAACGTACCTTTTCCGGAACCCATTCGCGTTTCCGCCGGTTTCGCCGTTACCGGTTTATCCGGAAAAATTTTAATCCAAACTTTACCGCCACGCTTAATATAACGGGTCATGGCAATACGGGCTGCCTCAATCTGGTTTGATTTAATCCAGCACGGCTCCATTGCTACAATACCCCATTCGCCATAAGTGATGGTATTGCCGCGAGTAGCTTTTCCTGCCATGGAACCACGGAATTGTTTACGACGTTTTACTCTTTTTGGCATTAACATTATTTATCGCTCCCTTCCTTGTTTGATTTAGTAGGAAGTACCTCGCCTTTGTAAATCCATACTTTAACGCCGACTTTGCCATAAGTTGTATCAGCCTCTGCAAAGCCATAATCAATATCAGCTCTTAAAGTCTGAAGCGGAATCGTGCCGTCACTGTAAAACTCGGTACGAGCCATATCGGCGCCGCCAAGACGTCCTGAACATGCAGTTTTGATGCCAAGCGCTCCCGCTTTCATGGTTCTTCCCATGCAGGATTTCATGGCACGTCTGAAAGATACACGGTTTTCAAGCTGCTGTGCAATATTTTCCGCAACAAGCTGTGCATCCCTGTCAGGTCTTTTGATTTCCTTGATATCTACTAACACTTTCTTATTTGTTAATTTAGAAAGCTGTTTTTTGGTAACTTCGATTTCCGCACCGCCTTTACCGATGACCACGCCCGGTTTTGCGGTATAAATAACTACTTTCACTCTGTCCGACGCTCTTTCAATCTCAATCTTGGAAACGCCAGCGCTGTATAATTTTTCCTTTAAGTATTTTCTGATGTTGTAATCTTCTACTAAAAAGTCAGAAAACTCTGCATCAGCATACCACTTGGAATCCCAATCTTTAATTATGCCGACCCTTAAGCCGTGAGGATTAACTTTCTGTCCCATGTTTTTCTCCTTCCTATATCATTCCTATCTCTCATCCAGAACAATTGTGATATGGCTCATTCTCTTCTCGATTCTGTAAGCCCTGCCTTGCGCTCTTGGTCTGATTCTCTTCATCGTAGGTCCTTTGTTTGCATAACATTCTGCAATGTAAAGGTTCTCTGCGTTCATTCCATTATTATTTTCAGCATTCGCAATCGCTGACTCTAATAATTTTTTAATGATACCGGATGCATAACGTGGATTGTATTCCAGAATACCCAATGCGGTAGTCACATCCTTGCCCCTAATGGCATCTAATACGAAACAAGCTTTCTGTACAGACACTCTGGCATATGATAATTTTGCCGAAGGTCTTGTATCTTTGTTCGCATTTCTTTCTCTCTTTATCTGGGATCTATGTCCTTTAGCCATAGATAAAACCTCCTTTCAATTTATCG
>JAMPCN010000001.1:253310-268865 GCA_023666125.1 Bacillus sp. (in: firmicutes)
GTTCCGTCTCCTATCGCAATGCACTGTCTTTGCACATCACGCATACTGCCGTCAGGCTGCGTTTCTTTCGAGACGCCCGTATAGAGCAGCAAGTGCCGTCCGTCAGGAAGCGTGAGCGCGCTCCCTGAAAAGCATCCGTCCCTGTCATAATCCGTATCGGGGGCAAGCGCCGCCGGGAGATATTTCCAGTGCAGCAAGTCTTTACTCACCGCATGCCCCCAGTGCATCGGCCCCCAGTGGGAATCGTACGGGTGATACTGGTAAAACAGATGATATTCTCCATTATAATAAGAGAAGCCGTTGGGGTCATTCATCCAGCCCACACGGGAAGCCAAATGAAAACCCGGTCTTTGTTCTGCCGTAATCTTTTTTTCCATTGTTTCTTCATATTTTCTTGCCTCACGCAAAGTCTGACTTGTCATAATGACCCCTCCGTTTCACTTTGTAATCATTCTTCTATTGTGCGCTTTCCACTCCCGCATATCTGTTATATGCGTTCTGGTATACGTCTAACAGCTTATTCATACCGCATTTATCTTCCAGATGCTTAATATAGCTTTCCCATTCTTCATCCGTGGGACCGCCGTTTTTAATCCAGAGTCCTTCCTGTTCCGAAACGGCGCTTTCAAAGTTTGCCTTATACCAATCTATATCATCTAATTCCCTGCTTGTAAAGACACAATCGACAGGATATGTTGTGGTATCCGACACATAAGGCATCCAGAAGTTATATAAATCCGATAACCTCTCAATCGCGCGGTCCTCCATTTTAAAGGTCGTCTTATAATAATCGCTGAGAATCAGCTTAGGACCCGCCACTTCGCACTCGCCCTTTAACTCTCCGGAACCCTTTCCGTATTTCTCCAAGCTTTCATCATTGGAAATACTGAGCCATACGCCGTCCTCATCCTGTCCCGTAAAATAAGTGCCGATAGGACCATAGTGAAGCTGCATCACGATTTCCGGGTCGTACCACATATCATAAAACTTCAACAGATTCGCCGGACTCTTACATGCTTTGGTAATATTTAACTGTCCGCTGTTAATGCCGCCGCCCGTACGGATAGTTACGTTATGCGTGCCGTCCGGTCCGTCCAGAATCGGTAAAAATACATAATCGTCCGCATAATCTCCCATCAGTTCTTCAATATACCACCATGTCGAAACGCCGACATAACCCTGGGAGCATTTGGAAATCAACTGTGTATCGGACTGGCTGAACATCTCGACATCCATTAACCCTTCCGCATACCAGTCATGGAAATAGCTGACCGCGTCGCGATAAGCGTCTGTAACGCACATAAATTCCACCGTACCGTCATTTTTTAAAACCAAATCATTGCAGACATCGTTCGGCCAGTTGGTAAAACCAAATCCCGCATAGAAAATATTCTGTCCCCAGCACCACTGGTCGAATCCGGTACTCATCGGAATCGTACTGCCCGGCGCATTCCCATAATATTTCGCACTCATATCGTTATCTTGAAAAGCCTTCAACGCCGTATGCAGTTCCTCTAACGTTGTTGGCACTTCCAGTCCCAAATCGTCTAACCACGCCTTGTTAATCATGGCAAACTGCGGAATGGAATATATGCTGTAATCCTCCGGCGTGCCGATACCCGCGGTTCCCATACGTTCTCCTGCCGGAAGTCCGTAGATATAACCGTCGTCCATCGTAATCGCGCTGCGGATATCCGGATTTTCCTCTAAGATTTTGCTCAGATTGGGCATATATTCTTCCGTCAGATACGGCGTTAAGTCAATAAAAGTGCCGTCATCACCATAACGCGATATATCATAGTTGCTAAAACCGACGCCCATAAACGCATCGGGCAGCTCATCGCCCGCAATCCTGATATTGACCTGTTCTCCCAGGGATTCGCTCATCGTCGTCCATTCGATATTGATGCCCGCCTTATCCTGCAGTTCGTTTAAAACCACATTATCATCATAGCCCGGACTCAACGCGCTCTGTCCGCCCATAATAGCGAACTGCGTCTGGGAAGTGTCCGGATTGGCGACTCCTTTTTCATGATGCCCATAATCTTTATTGCCACACGCTGTTATGGATACTGCAAGAGCCGCAAGCAATGTGCAGGAAATCATTTTTTTCATTATCTTTTTTCTTCTTATCTTTCCCATAATCATACCATGCCTTTCCGCAGCCTGCGGATTTACCGCAGGCGCCAATTTTGCGCAATCAACCCTTTACCGCGCCTGCCATAAAACCTTTTTCAAAGTATTTCTGCACAAACGGATAAATAATCAGCATCGGCAGCGCCGCTATAATAATAGATGAAAACTTAATCATCTCCGTCATTTTATTCAGTTCCGCAAAACCGCCGGATATGGTACTCGCCTGACTTGCGCTTGCCGAACTCTTTATCAGAATATTGCGCAATACAAGCGGCAAAGGCGCTTTTGACGGCGACGGCAGATAAATCATTGCCGTAAACCAGTCGTTCCAGTATGCCACCATACTGAACACCACCATAACCGCCATAATCGAACGGCTGAGCGGCACTACAATCTTAATAAAAGTAGTCCATTGGGAAGCGCCGTCTATTTCCGATGCCTCCACCATTTCTTTCGGGATGCTGTTTTCAAAGAAATTCCTCACGATAATCATATTGCCGACCGCAACGCCTCCCGGCAAAAACAGCGCCCATATATTATTGATAAGTCCCGTCTGTTTTACAACCAGATAAGTCGGAACCATACCGCCGCCGAAATACATGGTAATGATAAAGAAAATACTGAAAAACTTTCTGCCCGGCAGTCCTTTCACGCTCAAAGGATATGCCGCCAGATACAGCACGACTACGGAAAACACCGTACCGATTACCGTATACTTAAAGCTGTTGAAAAGTCCTGTCAAAATACTGGAATCGGCAAATACCGATTTATAGCCGTCTAATGTAAATCCGCTCGGCACAAGAAACGTCTTGCCCGCATACACGTCATACGGATTCGATACGGAAGCAACCAGTACATAATATAATGGATAAGCCACAATAAACAGAATAATAGAGCAGATAACAACCAACACAATGTCGCTGCCTCTTTCAGAAAGTCCTGTCAGCTTTCCTGATTTTGCATTTACGCTCATACCGCACCTCCTATATCTTATACAAAGCTCGTGTCTTCGGATATCTTACTTGCTATCTTATTTACCACAATCAACAGAATAATATTAATGACCGTATTGAAAAGCCCGACCGCCGTAGAATAGCTGTATTTCGCGTGTTCAATACCCTGTTGGTAAACATAGACCGCTATGACGTCGCTCGTCGCCTTATTCAAATCCGTCTGTAAAAGCCATACTTTTTCAAACCCTACATTCATCAACCCGCCCGCGCTCATAATCAGGTTCAACACCATAATGGAACGCAGCTCCGGTATATCGATATGGATAATCCGTTGGAACAAGGATGCGCCGTCTACCTTGGCGGCTTCATAAAGGGAAGTGTCAATATTGGACAGCGTAGCCATATAGACAATGATGCCCCATCCTGCGTCCTGCCAGATTCCCGATGCAATATAAATCGTACGGAATGCGGAAGATTCTGTCAGAAAATCTATGGACGTTCCCGCTATCAGATTAATCAGCCCGCCTGAAGGACTTAAAAAAATACGAATCATACCGCAGATAACCATGGTGGAAATAAAGTGAGGAGCATATAACACCGTCTGCGTCACTCTTTTAAACCGTTGAAATCTTACCTGATTTAACATAAGCGCAAGGATAATCGGAATCGGAAAGCTCCATAACAGGCTGAAAAGACTCAGCAGCACTGTATTTTTCATCATTCTGCCAAAAGTCGGTGCGCTGAAGAACCTTGTAAACCATTCCAGTCCGACCCATTCGCTGCCCATAAATCCGCGGCTTGCCTTATAATCCCTAAAGGCAATCTGTATACCGTACATCGGTATGTACTTATAGATAACGGTAAGCACAACCGGAACCAGCAGCATTGCGTACAACTGCCAGTTGTCCTGTATACGCTTTTTCAGCGTTTTTCCTCCCCCTGACGCTTTCGCCGGAGTGGCAGCTGCCATACTATTATTCTTCATAACTTCTCTCCTTTCTTTATGCAATAGCCCATCTGTTTTTGTTCCACGCTGCGCGCTTCCGTGAAACGTTATATATATTCTGCAATTATAAAATAGCATTCGTGTTGCAATAAGTCAACAACTTTACCACTGTTTTATTTTTGATTATGGTATTTTTATCTATAATGCACAATTTATTCCCGGATATTTTGTGAACTTTTCAACTTGTATTTCATGTAACGTTTCACTATTATATTTTCATGGACGCTTTACAAACAACTATGATTGCTTTATAATAGCAGTCAATAGAAAAAGGCAGGTGAATCCGATGAAAACTCCCACCATGAAAGACGTAGCAAGAGAAGCCGGCGTCGCCCTGGGTACCGTATCCAAGGTGGTAAACGGCATTCCCGTAGGCGATTCCTATCGAATCCGCGTCGAGGAAGCAATCAGCAAATTGAATTATCAAATCAACAGCTATGCGCAGGGGCTTAAAGCCAGCAAAACCTATACTGCCGCCCTTTTGATTCCTAACACGCAGCTTCCTTTTTTTGCCGTACTCGCCTATCATATTAATCTGGCTCTGTTAAAACGAAAATACCGGATGCTGTTATGCTGTACCGACTTCGATTTAAGTTTAGAGCAGGAATATGTAACAATGGCGCAGCAGAATAAAGTGGACGGCATTATCGGACTGACCTACAATCCGCATCTGGTGATAGAAGAAGATACGCCCTTTGTGGCAATAGACCGCTCTATCAGCCCCTCTATCCCCTGTGTGGCGTGCGATAACTTTGCCGGAGGACAGCTTGCGGCGGAAAAGCTTGCCGATTTAGGCTGTAAAAACGTTGCCTTTCTACGGGTAGGCTCATCTTTATCCAACGAACCCAATAAGCGGAAAGCAGGGTTTGAAAACGGCTGCCTTGCCCGCGGGCTTTCCTATGAATTGAAAATATTGAATGACGGAGCGCCTTATGAGGAATTTGAAACGTTTCTGGCAAGCCATATGGAAAACGGAAAGCTCTCCTTTGACGGCATCTTCTGTGTAACAGATCATCTTGCCTATTCCGTTTTGCAGACGCTTCGCAAATTAAACCAGCGGGTTCCCGAAGATGTGCAGGTAATCGGTTTTGACGGCGTCCGCCTGCTTGGCGATAAGGACTATGTCTGTTCTACGATTGTACAGCCGGTTGCGGATATTGCCGAAATGTGCGTAGAACTTCTTTTGCAGGATAATATGCCTGTCAAACCGCCGCTTGTCTGTCTGCCCGTCAGCTATGCCTACGGTAAAACGACAGCGGAAAGGCAGCCGCAATAAAATCCATCAAACAGAAAGGCTGGAATGAAACATGCGTATCGGAAATATAAATGATATACATAAATCACAGGAGGCTGATAATCTTGCCGGTCTCATTCAATCGGACAGCCAAAAAAACATGACAAAAGCAGAGAGGCGTAAAAACTGGTGGCATTATTATAAATGGTATGTCGTCTGCGGCATTATTATGCTTCTTATCGTATGTAATATTGTCAGCACAAGCCTTGGTCTCTTTGACAAATCTCCCGACTTCCAGGTTGCCTATATCGGAACTTTTGAACTTCCCGCTGATACGGTATCAGCTTTAGAAAAAGCATTTACTTCGATTGCGGACGACTTTAATGGAGACGGAGAAATTATTGTGAAAATCAACCAATATACCACCGCTTCCGAAGAACCGCTTTCCGATGTGGGATATGCCGCTTATACGTCGGAAGTCGCTCTAATCGGCGATATAGAAACCTGCGAGAGCTACTTTTTCCTCATGGAAAACCCTGAATCCATCCAGAAACAATATCAGATACTTGCCGCTCCCGACGGAAGCTGCCCTGACGAAAACGATGATTCCGTAACTGATAAGGTAATTTTATGGAGCGATTCCCCCATTCTTCCTACTGTGGAATTAGGCGCTTATTCCGTCGATATCTTAGGACAGACCGCAACCGGAGATAATCAGGAACTCTTATCTAATCTTTTTATCGGCAGGCGTTGTTTTTACAATGAAAATATAACAGACAATGCCGAAGAATGCAGCAACCTATGGAATGTGATAGTTTACGGCTCTGCGCCGCTATCCGCTGAAAGCGAAGCCAAAACCGCCGAAGCCGTCTTGCTGGGCAGCCATTTAAAGGTGCAAAATACCAACAGTCAGCTCACATTGTTAAACAATCTGGACACACTGTCGGCGGACGGTCTTTACTATGCTTCATGGGCTGCAGGCAGCGCGCAGCCCTATGAGAACAGCGACGGCGATATGGTGGATTTATATGACGCCGCGCTTTATCTTTTATCAGGCGAATACAAAGATGCGCAGAGCGCGCAGGAAAACTGCGGCGCATGGCTTGCCTCCGCACGGAAAAACTATGACGTTTTAAGCGAGGAAGAAATAACGTGCAGTGGACAGACTTACACCCTGCTTACTTATCATTGTGTAAACGCAGATAATCCATACGCCCGCGGCGTATCGGCTTTCGGCGTATATGAAAACTGCGCCGTGTGTATTGAACTGACCTGCCTGGAGGAGTTTGAGGAAGATTTAGAGGAAATATTAATCAATTTCTTAACCGACTGCGCATATTCCTAATAGTAAAATATTGCACAGCCCGCCAATTCAAGTTATAATAGTTTCACGAAATTCGTAAAACACACAAAATTGTGAAATACGCAAAAAAACGCGAAAGGAGATTACAGTATGCACACATTTCAACCGTTTCCAATGAACGAACTGGAGTTTAACCCGTTTGAAAAAATAGGAAAAGAATGGGCGCTTATTTCGGCAGGCTCTAAACAAAAAGCAAACACCATGACCATCAGCTGGGGCGGCGTCGGCGTCCTCTGGGGCAAAAATGTTGTTTTTCTTTTCGTCCGCGATTCCCGCTACACCAAAGAATTTATAGATACTTATGACCTTCTCTCCGTTTCTTTTTTAAATCAAAGCTATAAGGACGCGCTCAACTACTGCGGTTCCCATTCCGGAAGAGACGAGGATAAAATCACAAATGCCGGTCTGACTTGGAACTATAAGCACTCTATCCCGTTTGTTGACGAAGGAAATCTTATTTTCCTATGCCAGAAATTATCTGCAACGAGAATTACCGAAGAATCTTTTCTTTCACCGCATATCAAAGAATGGTATACAGACGGGGATATGCACACGATGTATGTCGCTGAAATCATAGAGGTACTGGCAAGATAAGATAAGGGCAGCCCGCTGTGCGCGCTGCCCCGAAATATTGTATTCTCTTCCCTGTTTTCTAGCTGTTTTGGCATTCTGCTATGACATTTACCCACGCGGCAATGCTCTCTTTATCCGCTTTAGCGCTTTTATCGCTTTGCAGCCATTCAAAGATTTTCCGGTAAAATCCCTCAGAAAATAAAATGCTCCAACTCTTTTTGCCGTCCAAATTGTCATGATATGATATCCCGTCATATCCCATCGTGAGAAATCCGTTGTCGGTATGCTGCGCCAGCCCCTTTATCTCCAAATCCGCATAAATATAAGCAGCATTTTTGTCTTTTATCAGATTCGGGTATTTATTCAGATACGTTTCCGCCAACGCCTCGTACTTTTTGACGTCCTCTTCATTCTGTAACAGGACTTTGCCGCCGCGCCCCTCTTCGCCGTCTCTTATCAGATATTGAATGCCCGTGCCGGAATGCGTCTTAAGGGTAAAACCCTGCAAGGGTTCCATTTTCCATGTCTCTATGCCCATGATATGCTGTAAATCCGCTTTCAACTCATCATCCAGCGCCATCGCATCATAAGACATGCTTCCATGTTCTGAAATTAAAAACTGACAACCGCTTACCGCATCCTGCCTGATTTTGATATCTCCGTAAGCAAACGCACCGATTCTTTCCCCCTGCTTTGTATATATTGTAAAGCATTCCGACTTATTGTCCGGTACGATTTTATAGTTTTCCGATTCATATTTTTCATATGCCGCATGTACTTCTTTTTCCTGTACGGAGGGGCGGATAGCGGATGTGTATAATGCCGTATAAGCTTCTATTGCGCCACATGCCATTTCTGTATTTATTGTTTTCTGATTTTCCGAACGCAGTTCCGTCCACGCATTCATACCTGCTATGCTATTTGCAAAACTACTTATTGCACTTCCGCTATTCCTCGCATTTTTTATCGCGTTTCCATAAAATTCCTTTCCTGTAATCCCGTTAATGTTCATTTTCCATTCCCCCATTGCCGCTTGGCTCCGTCGTTATCGGGCTTCTCGCCGTGGCTTCCAAATCCTCTATATCCTGCCTTCCATGCTCTTTGGCTAACGGCGACGGCTTGGAAAGCTCGATGCTTGTCACCATCCTCATCCCGCCGACCTGATTTGTTATGATAAGCGTTTTAGAACCATCCGCCTGTGTAATAATTTCTGAATCGCTTGTTGATGCCTGTGCTTCTTTTGCAGCTTGTTCTTTAGACTTTCCCGCACTTTTGCTCTGCGTCATAAATTTCTCATATTCCCGCATACTGTAGCGATAGTAGTTGGCAAGCCTCCTCTGCCCTAATGTGTTCATATCCCGTATCTGCCGTTGAAACATATCTATAAAATCCGCTCTGTCATGCAGGCCCATATTTCCTGCGGACGGGTCTTTCGGCAAAGAGGAAAGCCCGCCGTCCTTGTCAACGCTCAGATACGCTTCTAACGCGTGCATCTCTACCACGGTCGCATGACGGGGATTAATATCGTTGATATGTATGGTCTGCTCAAATTCATTGCCGTTTTCATCAACGCCTTTGGCAACCACCGTCGGGTCGCCATCCGTAGAATCTTGGGCATATTTCAGATAAAAAGAAAGCCCCGAACCGTTTCCTCCGGAATAAAGCATATCGTCGGTTTTCATATAAACCTTATATCCTCTCGGTTGTCTTTTGCCCGCGCTCTCCATCTGTTGCGTAAAACTTGCGGACGCTGCGTTTTGCTTTGCCCGTCCTGCCTGATATGCCGCCGCATTATAGGTTTGTCTAATATTGTTAATTTCCATTTTCCGCCTCCCGTTTTTAATCCATTGTTTATGGCTGCCTGTCTTTTCTACACTTTTTTGCCCTGAAAAGATTGCAGCAAAATATTTGCTTTAAAAGAAGAAAAAATCTGCATCGCCAGCCTGTCGCAGTTAAGCGGTTCTTTCGATTCCCCAAAAAGCGGCTTTATTGACGATAACTCCATAAAATACCTGCTTCTCGCCATCCTTTTAGAAAGCGCTTTCTTTTCTTCCAGTTCTTCCAACTGCGCCAGCCATTCCTTTCTGCGTTTCTGCCTGCGTTCCCAAAAGCTTTCTTTCGCCTTTTCGTTGAACAATTTCTGTCCGTTTCCGTTCCGAAAACCAAGCCGCCAGCTTTCTCCATAGCTCTCTTCTTTCGCCGCGCCAAAATAAAAGACAACAAACTTGCCGCCGCATACGCCGCTCCACGGGTCAGGACATTGGAAGCTGGCTTGTATCGTGTCCAAAACCCACTTTTCATATGCCGGGTCGTTTCTCATTGCCTCGAATCCGGCGTCCGATATCTGAACCGCTACGGAGTCCTGCATATTGGAGGAATGCACGGGAAGCGACGCAATTTTATCATAAATATACTGTTTATACTCTGCCTTTTCCACTAACTTATCATAGAATCCGGCGCCGCCCGCCTGTCCGCTCTGCACCTGAGAGGTTTTTACCATACTATGGCAAAGCCTTGTCATATAGCTGAAGTTCATCATATTGTCCATGCGCGCTCCTCCTTTCCAGTTTTAGGTGATTGCAAAATGCCTTTAACAAAACTTGTATAGGGTAACATATACGCTCCATAAGCGGGTACTGTGAGACCGTCGGCGTTTAGACGCTGTCCTTTAGCGTCTTATGCGCCGCTACGGTTGAACTGTAGCGGGAGCGACCCGTGTTGGAGTGCATATGTTGCCCATAGATGACTTGATTTAGGCATGTTGTAATCACTTATGTTTCTACTAATAATACGAATGAAATGCCGCATAAGTTTCAATTAATTTCTTAATTGTCACAAAATGCGGCATTTTTGTAGTGAAAAATTTATGGGCTTGCGAGAGGGGTTGTGCAATGAAACCTCAAACCGGCAATGATACGCAATTACTGAATCTGTATCCACTGTAAGGCTCTTGCAGGGGCAATTTCATAGCTTTGAATCTTGGCATGATATTCATCCTCTGTTATTTCATTGCCATTCTGCAAATAGTCAAACACAGGCGCATCCCCTTCAAGATGTCCAACCACAGCAAAAGAATCTATTTTTTCAGGAGTAAATCCATCCTTTCCTATTTTATAAAAATCAACCCCGGATTCCGCGGCGCTGCTGCTGTAAAATACTTCTATTACCCCATTTTCACAAAGTGAAAAATTAGTCCTGTAGCCAAACTCCATATCTGAAAAAATATGGACTGCCTTGGTTCCATCATATCCATATAAGTCATAATTCCAAGGTGAATTATCCACATTGGCATTACGATTTTCTCCGCCTGCAATAATAAGTTCTGCTATTCCATTTCCGTCTATATCATAAAGCGCATAATAAATATCCTGTTCCAAATGGCGAATTTCTAAGCCAATCGCATCCCCGAAGCTGCTATCGTAATAATCCGTATCTATCAGATTCTTATAAAAATCGTTTTGAACCATATCTTGATATTGTTCTAAAACATCATGATAAAGATAGGTTTCGTCCGCCGGATTATCGTTATAGGATAAGTCTTTATGAGCAATAAAATCTTTGGCGGAAGCAATCGTTATGTCTGTCAAAGCGGATGAAGCGCTCTCGGACATTTCCTGTTCATAAGTGAAAATACCGTTTTCACCTCCTCTATAATAGCGAACCACATTGTGTAAAGTTGATTGTCCGTCGTTGGGGATGTAACTTAAAATAATGATGATATCGTCAAATCCATCCTTGTTATAATCAAAAAAAGACACCGCATCTACCGAATGAAAAAGTTCTGTGCCGATGTTATTTTCAAAAACTGCCGGAAGCTGGGAAAGAATCATTCCGTCTTGTTCTACGAGAAACACTGCGTCGGCGTAATCGCTCTCCCATGTATCCGGCGTATAAGAAACAAATGTCACCTTTCCAAAAGGATTCAGGTTTACATCAAAAGTCTGATCGTTTATCCGTACTCCTTTTGGATACTCATCTTCTATGTCCACAAAAAACGGCGGAAGCGCATCAGCGGTCTCCTGCCCGTTCAAATCTTCAGCCATTTCATCTGAATTTCGTATTTCTTCCTCGCTCTGCGGCACAGCGCCGATATCTTTCACCGAATCGTCCTGCGCTCCACAACCTGATAAAAGTATACAGGAAACGGTGCAAACAATTAATGCATATTTTCTTAACATTTCTTCTCCTTACGTTCAGTCTTGTTCAATCATTTCTATAAGTTTTACAATCACCTAATTCCAGCTTATACTATTAGGATTTGTAGTCAATGCGCTCAATTTTAAAAATTACCGGTCTTGTTCCGTCAGAACAGCATGTAATCATGGTATTTTCTTCTTTCATCCAACCTTTCATAATGGAACCGCCTTGTAAGCCTGTGTAAATATAACGGGCAATGGCATCCCATGCCTCCGAACAAAAAGGCAGTTTAGGACCGCCCGCAACAGTCTCCGGGTCTGCATCTGTTTTTACAAGCGTATCCAACCCCATATGCCAAAAATCATCCCTTTTCTCATCACGATAAAAGATAAATTCATCTCCCACATTATAACAAGGACATGCGCCGGAATTAGGGTCCGCACAATATTCCTGTTGTAATTCAGGATATAATTTCTTATCAATTACAGTAACTTTTACTTTATACTTCATATTCATACCTCCGCAATCTCTATGTATCGTAACCTGTTTCAGCTCCGTATTGTTCTGACATATATCAGTCATCATATCTGCTTTCTGCTCCATAAGTCTGTATACACCCTTATCCGGCCCAATAAAAATCAAATTCAGGAAAATATTCTTTCCCTAAATCATGATATATGCTGTATTTATTATCATAGTCAGCTTCCTCCATTACTTCCTCCGTAACGATTCCATTCTCTTCATATGTGATGTAATACTGCTTCGTCTCTTCATTAAAGTTTTGCTCCAATCTTTTTAGCAGTTCCCCGCTTTCATAATACTGCCATATACACTGGTAGTAATCTGTCAATGAACCTATAACTTCCATTTTTTTCTCCGTAAATATGCCGTCATGATATTCATAAATGAAATAATCATCCTCAAGAGAAGACGTGTAGACGTTTGTGATTCTTTTTCGTTCATCATCAATCCGTCCGCAATTTTTCGGTACGGTGGCATTCCATTCATACCTCTGTGCTTTCTCATTCCATAGGAAACCGATACATCCATCAAATGTCCCTATGGGGTCATTATATCCCACAAAAATAAGGTCACGATATCCATCAAAATTCACATCCTCCAGCCTCACCCTTCTTCCATCAAGCCATGCTAATGTGTTAATACTCTCAACCGGCACTTCTACGATATCAAAATACTTTTCGCCATAACTTTCCCTGTCTTTGATACAGATAAATGCCGCACATTCATTTGCCTCACATGTGTTTCCTTTTTCTTCCCCACGAATGCGAAACTCATAGCTGATATAATTGTATTCATCTTCATTCGACACATATAGAGCCTTCAAGTAACAATTATCTTCAGACAGCATAGCATTTATTTCATCCCACTCGTCAAATTCTTCCATATTCACTTCCTCTTTCCCCTCATCATCCCATCTCACAACAATCCTTGTGCAGTCTGTATTTTGCAGCAGTTCTTTTGCTGGCAATGCGCCGTTATACTGACTATCTACACGAATCGTAATATATTGTAAATTGAACATTTGGCTTAATATATTTTCCTCTATTGCATAAATATGATACAATTCAATATCTATCACTGGACTCTCATGGAGGATTTCCATATTCCGCACTGATATTGTGCCTCCATTGTGTATATCAAGAAATCTAAAATTCTGATAAGCCAATATGTCATCCAGATAAATAACTGTGTCAGTTTCTTCCAAAAACAACGTAAGGCCGACACTTTCCGTATATTCTTCCAGACAGTCAACAAATGCCTGATACTCTTTCTCATTGTGAATTTTAACATCTAAAAAAGAAGAACTTCCTGACACTGTTACTTCAATTTCCGGCATGTTCGAGTTGTCGCTTTCTGCAAGCAGTTCCTCTGTCTCTTCTATTTCCTTTATCTCTTCGGTTCTTTCTATTTCTTCTCTTCCGTCTGCTGCCGCTTCATCCGGTTTTTCTACCGGAATGATTTCCATCACTGCATTTGGTTCTTCTATTTCCTGCCCTTGCTTTGTACATCCTGATAAAGTGAGAGCTGTTACGGCTATCATGATACCTGTCTGTATTTTTTTCAGATAGTCTTCGTTACCTTTATTTATCCTCAAATTCATATCTGTCTTTTTCTCCATTATATCTTATGATGCGGTTACTTCCCACTAATACAAACGCATAATATCCGTCATCTTTTTCGTCCAATATTGCCATTGGTGAATGGTCGTATGGTGATACATCATCATTTAAACGCATTGTGATACTAAATACTTCGCTTAATGAACCATCGCTTTTCTGTATATATATCTCAACATTGTTTCCGCCGCTTCCACTATAGCAGGGAGCATGATAACATACCAAATAATCTTCCAGCCCGTCATCATTATAATCAAATGAAAAATAATCTATATAAAGCGGCACGGAAGTTATCTCTTTTATATACATTTGCTGGTATTTTTCCAAATCTTCTTTTATAACTTCTTTCAGTAAAGGATTCTCATTAGCATCTCTGGGTTTAATACAAATATTATGTCTTAAAATTTTATGTTTTGCTTCTATAAACTCATAATCAATATAAACGCTCATATCGCTATGTTTTATATTCTTATACATTTCAGCTTTTTCTATATATTCTTTCTCCGTCATGCCGACATGAATTTCATCCTCTGCTGCTTCTTCTGCATTGCTTTCTATTTCAGCAAATTCATATCGGTTCTTTTCCTCGTCATATCTCAATATGGAATTATCCCCTGACGGCAGCGCCAGTAAATGACAGCCTTCCGCCTTTTCTGCCAATACCGCCACAGGCGGTTGATAATTAGGTTTGCAAAAATATACAAAATCCTCAAAAACTTCCCGTAATATACCGTTTTGCTCCTGCAGATATATTCTTATAGTATTTTTATCATCATATTGCCAAAATGCACCTTCCAAACATACCAAATAATCTTCCAGTCCGTCATCATTAAAATCAAACAAATGATACTTTATCGTAAGCGGCGTTTCTTCTCCTGAAGCAGTTTCCTGTAATTTCTTATCCTTTTCTATATCTTTTTTTAAATATTCCGCTAAAAGCGTATTGCCATAATCGTCCTTTGGTGAGGTTGTGATATTGTGGAATAATATTTCATAATGCTGTTCTATGTAATCGTAATCTATAGATGGATATTCTTCCGTAAGATTTTTCGGTTTCTGATAAAAATCCTCTCCCTCTTCGATTTCATCAGCATCCGAAGCATCTTCCCACACGTCATCTTCTTTCACATCAGCTTCCTGTTCACTCGTGATATTATTTTCTACTTCTACAATTTCTTCTACAGGCTCCCGGTCACTATAACACCCTGTTAGAAACAGGCACAATGCAACGGGCAGGAGGATTTTATTGCTCCGTAATTTTAACTTGTTCCTTAACTCCAGCCAATATTTCATCTAAATCTAATCCTTCCATGTAAGTTGAGATTTACGCTTTTATAGAAAACAAAATCATATAAAACATTATAACACCATATAAATCGGACGAAAAGAACTGATTGAAATCCTTGCTTTTCCTGCGCCCTCTTGATAATGTCTGTTTTCTTCATTCTTTGCTCCTTTACAACAAGAAAATCGCTCCGCGACTTATCTAGCTTCTTAGAGAAATTTCCTATTATGTAAAAAGAGCGCATAGACTGGTTTCTATACGCCCTGACGCTGTTACTGTATTTGATTTTGATAGACATGATTGATTACGCCAACTGCATAACCTTTTCTTCAATCTCCTTTAATTCATCAAATGATAATGTTGGAACACACTCCGCAATATCTTCAAGCGACATCTTTCCTTTTTTTATCAATCTCTCTGCTGTTTCCCACGCTTCTTCATGCCTTTCGCTTTTCCCATAGTTTCTCATAATCCTTTCATCATCAAATAAACTCATCATAATTGTCACAACCTCCGTTTCCTTGCGCTCCAAATATTCTTTTAACACATTTCTGTCTTTGCAAATTTTGATTGTTTCCTTGACAGCCTGCTCCGTCATTCCATACTTTTCTCTCTGCTCGTCCAGGACTTTACAGAAAATAATGTATTGGTTGATGATGTCTCCGGAACCCGCGGATTCCGTGGTATCGCTTTCATAAATAACTTTTGCTTTTACCTCAATGTCAATATC
>JAMPCN010000020.1 GCA_023666125.1 Bacillus sp. (in: firmicutes)
TATATCACATTTAAATGAAAAACGCAATTATTTCTTTTGTAAAATTTTTCTTACGCGTATAAAAAATGGGGAAACTGATAATACAAAAATATTGACAACATGCATTAATGCGCATAAAATAGAGAAAAAGAATACGCATTAATACGCATAAGATGAAGAGGAAAGCATATAATAATACACATAGAGAAAGAGGCGGTTAATGATTGAAAGTATCGGAACTGGTTAAGATACTAAAGAAAAATCAATGTTATCTATTAAGGCACGGAAGAAATCACGATATATGGTGCAGTCGAATCACTAATAAACAGTTCTCAGTGCCGCGTCATCCGGCGCAGGATGTACCGAAAGGTACTTTTGAAAATATAAAGAAAGACGCCGGATTTGAGTAACCCGAAATAATTTCAGGGTTTGGAAATGGAGGATGTTGAAATGTCAAAATATGTATATCCTGCAGTATTTACACAAGAAGATAACGGACAGTATTCGGTTGTGTTTAAGGATTTGGAAGGATGCTATACCTGCGGGGATAGTATGGAGCAAGCCATAGAAATGGCGGAAGATGCGTTGGCTTTGGTATTGTATGGATATGAGGTGGAGGGAAAAACAATTCCGAACCCCTCCAGTCGGGAAAGTATAGAAGTGCATCCGGGAGAGTTTGTCAATGATATCAGATGTGATACGCTTGCATACAGAAAAATGTATAATAATAAGTCTGTGAGAAAAAATGTTACATTACCGGAATGGTTGAATGAAGAAGCGGAGGCCTTGAAAATCAATTTTTCACAAGTTCTGCAGGAAGCTTTGCTGCAAAAGTTAGGCAGGACTTGACAAACGCCCCGCAAATCACTATAGTAGAAATCATCAGATAATTAGAAAATGGTAACGACAAAGAGGAGTACATGACGTCTGCCGCCAGAGAGAACGGCTATTTGCTGAAAGGCTGTTTCGGAAAAGATTCATGGAAGGTAGCTTTGGAACCGGAATGCTGAACCAAGATAGGAAAAATATCACAGTAAGCATTCCCGCCCTATCCCCGTTAGCGGATAAGATTCTGACAGGAATCGTTGAGTGATAAACGAAGGTGGTACCGCGTGATAATACGCCCTTTGCTGACAATGTCGGCAGAGGGTTTTTTGATGGGTAAAGTACCTTTTGACACCTGAATCCAACAAGTCATTGTGAAATGCCTTTAGCGGTATCAGAAATTGTGTGAAATATACATTCCATAAGCGGGTACTGTGAGACCGTCGGTATTTACATGCGGTATTTTCGCATGTTATATACCGCTACGGTCGAACTGTAGCGAGAGCGGCCCGTGTTGGACTGTATATTTTACACAATATAGAATGCGAACAAAAGCATTTCACAATTACTTGACACAATATCATCCAAGGAGGAACATCATGAGCAAAGAACTCGCCAAAACCTATGACCCCAAAAGCATAGAGGACAGATTATACGAAAAATGGTTAAATAAGAAATACTTCCATGCCGAAGTGGACAAGACGAAAAAACCGTTTACCATCGTCATTCCGCCCCCGAATATTACGGGACAGCTCCATATGGGACACGCGCTGGATAATACGATGCAGGACATCCTTATCCGCTTTAAGAGGATGCAGGGCTATAACGCGCTCTGGCAGCCGGGAACAGACCATGCCTCCATTGCAACGGAAGTAAGGATTATCGAGAAGTTAAAAGAAGAGGGCATCGAAAAAGACGACCTTGGACGAGAGGGCTTTTTAGAGCGCGCCTGGGAGTGGAAAAAAGAATACGGCGGGCGCATTATTGAACAGCTGAAAAAACTGGGTTCCTCCTGCGACTGGGATAGAGAACGTTTCACGATGGACGAGGGCTGCAATAAAGCGGTTACAGAAGTATTCTGTAAGATGCACGAAAAAGGATGGATTTATAAAGGCAGCAGGATCATTAACTGGTGTCCGGTATGTAATACTTCCATATCCGATGCGGAAGTGGAATACGAAGAGCAGGCGGGGCATTTCTGGCATATCAAATATCCGCTTGTAGACGAAAACGGACAGCCGAGCAAAACCGAATTTTTGGAATTTGCAACGACGCGTCCGGAGACGATGCTGGGCGATACGGCGGTTGCGGTCAATCCGAAAGACGAAAGATATACCTATTTAAAAGGAAGAAAAGTGTGGCTGCCGATTGTGAATAAGGCAATTCCGGTTGTGGAGGATGACTATGTCGATATGGAATTTGGTACGGGCGTTGTTAAGATTACACCCGCGCATGACCCGAACGACTTTGAGGTCGGCAAGCGTCACAACCTGCCGGAAGTCAATATTATGAATGATGACGCGACCATCAATGCCAACGGCGGTAAATACGAGGGCTTGGACAGATACGAGGCAAGAAAGCGTATTGTGGAGGAACTGGAAAAAGAAGGTCTTTTAGTAAAAATAGAAGATTACTCCCACAACGTAGGCACGCACGACCGCTGCGGCACGACGATTGAGCCTTTGATTAAAAAGCAGTGGTTCGTTAAGATGGACGAATTGATTAAACCGGCGGTGGAAGCGGTGAAAAACGGGGATATTAAACTGATTCCCGAACGTATGGACAAAACTTATTTTAACTGGACGGACAATATCAGGGATTGGTGCATCAGCCGCCAGTTGTGGTGGGGACACAGGATTCCCGCCTATTACTGTGATAAATGCGGTGAAATCGTGGTAGGGCGAAAGATGCCGGAAGTCTGCCCGAAATGCGGCGATACGCATTTTACACAGGACGAGGATACGCTGGATACCTGGTTTTCCTCGGCGTTATGGCCTTTTTCCACTTTGGGATGGCCGGATAAAACCGAAGATTTGGACTATTTCTACCCGACGGACGTACTGGTAACCGGATATGACATCATCTTTTTCTGGGTTATCCGTATGATATTTTCCGGTTATGAGCAGATGAACGAAAAACCGTTCCATACGGTACTGTTCCACGGCCTTGTAAGAGACTCACAGGGACGTAAGATGAGCAAGTCTCTCGGCAACGGCATCGACCCGTTAGAGATTATTGATAAATACGGAGCGGACGCTTTGCGCCTTACGCTTATTACGGGCAATGCGCCGGGTAACGATATGCGCTTTTATTACGAGAGGGTGGAGGCAAGCCGCAACTTTGCGAACAAAGTATGGAACGCCGCGCGTTTCATTATGATGAATATGGAGCAGGCGAAAGAAAAAACAGGCTCATGCGGCTGGGAATGTTCATATGATAATATCAAAGAAAAATTAGAACCCGCCGATAAATGGATTATATCCAAATTGAATACGCTCATAAAAGACGTAACGGACAATATGGAGCATTATGAGCTGGGTATCGCGGTACAGAAAGTCTATGATTTTATCTGGGATGAATTCTGCGACTGGTATATCGAGATGGTAAAGCCGCGTCTTTACAGTAAAGAAGAGACGGAGGCGGATGGCAAAACAGCCGCATTATGGACGCTTCAAAATGTTTTACTGGAAGCGTTGAAGCTGCTGCATCCTTATATGCCGTTTATTACGGAGGAAATTTTCTGTACGATGCAGACAAAAGAAGAATCCATTATGGTTTCTTCATGGCCTGTTTACCGGAACGACAGGGCGTTTGCGGAAGAGGAAGCGGCAATCGAGCTGATGAAGGAGGCTGTTCGCGGCATACGAAACGTGCGTACGCAGATGAATGTTGCGCCAGGCAGGAAAGCCGCTGTTTTCGTAGTGAGTGAAAAAGATAAGGTGCGGGATATTTTCTGTGATGGCAAACTCTTCTTTACATCATTGGCGGGAGCGAGCGATGTGACGATACAAAAAGACAGAACGGGGATTGCCGATGATGCGGTTTCCGTTGTGATTCCGAATGCGGTACTTTACATTCCTTTCGCGGAACTGGTGGATATTAAGCAGGAAATCGAGCGTTTAGAGAAAGAAAAGAAGCGTCTGGAGGGCGAACTTGCGCGTGTAAACGGTATGCTGCACAATGAAAAATTCATGTCCAAAGCGCCTGAAACCAAGGTGGCGGAGGAGCGTGCGAAACTGGAAAAATATACCCAGATGATGGAACAGGTAAAAATTCGTCTGGAACAATTGCAATAAATGAGCTTTTAGTATAGAATATAAATAGAGGCATTAGGAGGTGAACCCTTTGAGTACACAATTTTCTTCGGAACAACTGGATAGATTGAAATCCGCTATGGCGAAGCTGCGTGAAACAACGGAGCCTGAATTTGTTGCGGCTGAAGAGATAGCAGTGGATGTGCCGGAGGAGGAAGAAGAGGGTCTCTTAGCCAAAGGAAGTTATTTAAAAGTGGACGAGGACGAGATGGCGGCATGGCTTTATCTGATGCCTCCGGAACCGGAGATGGAATACCGGAAGCAGGATTTGATAGATTACTTAAGCCAGAACGGTGTAGTAGAGGGTCTGCACCAGTCGAACCTTTCGGCCATTATCAAAAAGAAAGTATATAACAGAGAGATTCTGGTTGCCAGAGGACGGGAGATACAAGACGGCGCGGACGGCTATTTCGAGTATCTGTTTACGCCGGAGGAATACGGCGTACCCAAAATCAGGGAGGACGGTTCCGTCGATTATACGAATATCAACGCTTTGCAGAATGTCAGGGCAGGGGAGAAAGTAGCGCTTTATCATCCGGCGATACAGTCGGTGGACGGCGTTACCGTGCTTGGTAACGTGATGCAGGGCAAGCTTTATCGCGATTTACCGCCGATGCGCGGCAAGGGCATCCGACGGGAGGATGAGTCTTATTATGCACAGTCCGATGGTAAAATCGAGGTAAAAGACGGTAAAATTGACATTCAGAACGTGCATGAGATTATGGGCGACGTCGATATGATTATCGGCAAGGTGGAGTTTTTCGGCGATATTATTATTAATGGGAACGTGGAAGAGGGCGTTACGATACGCGCCGGCAGAAATATTGAGATTCATGGTTCTACGAGTATGGCAAACTTGTATGCGGGCGGCGATATTATCCTATCCCGCGGCATTCAGGGAGGCAACAAGGCAAAAGTATCGGCCAGAGGCAGCGTATATGCGGAATTTATCGAGCATACGAACATAGAAGCGGGCGGCATAGTACAGGCCAACATCATCATGAACTCTAATATCTTAGCCAAGGATAAAGTGGTTGCAACCGGAAAAAAAGGCGCAATTATCGGTGGTTATGTCAATGCCCTAAAAGGCGTGGAAGCGTCTAACGCAGGGAACGTTGCGGAAATTAAGACGATTATCCACTGCGGTTATGAGGCGCAGACGCATGAACAGCTCCTTGCCATCAAGCGGCAGGAGACCGATATCAAAGCCAAGATTGCGGAACTGGTCGATACCATGACGGAGGCTCTCCGTGAAAAGCGTATGCGCGGCGCACAGACGTCGGAAGAGACGGAGAAGAAGATTTTAGGCTGGAATAAGATGAAAGACCAGTATTTTCAGCAGCTTGATAAAGTCGAGAGCGAACGCAAGAGTCTGGAAGAGATGGTCGAACAGAGTAAGGGTTCGGAAATCAAGATAGACGGTAATATATACCGGGGCGTTGTTATCTGTGTTAATGCGGAACAGATGATGATTGAAAGAAATACTTGTTATATGAAGTACAATGCCGACAAAGGAGTGATAGAAGGCAGTGTCATTATACATAACTGATAACGTGGAAACTTATGAGGCGGCCAAGAACTATATTATGGAGCTTCCAAGGTTTACCAGAAAAAACAGCATGGAGCATACGAAACGCTTTTTAGGGTATCTTTGTTCTATGGAAGATTTGGATAAAATCAAAGTGATTCATGTAGCAGGCACAAACGGAAAAGGTTCCGTTTGTGCTTATTTACATTCCATTTTACAGGAGGCGGGAATTTCCAATGGCATGTTTACCTCGCCGCATTTAGTGTCCATACGGGAACGTTTTCTGATAAACGGGCAGATGGTTTCAAAAGAAGATTTTTTATGGGCGTTTGGCCGGGTTGCCGGAAAAATTTCCCATTTGCCGGAGGATTTGGAAAAAGAGGGCTATCATCCGACTTTTTTTGAGTTTCTTTTTTTTATGGCTGTCGTGCTTTTTGTAAGATACCGCGTCCAATATATGATATTGGAGACCGGGCTGGGCGGCAGGCTGGACGCAACCAATGCCCTTGACAAAAAAGAAGTGTGCGTTATTACGTCAATCGGTTATGACCATATGGAGTATCTCGGGGAGACGCTTCCCGAAATAGCGGCAGAGAAGGCAGGAATTTTCAGGAAAAATGTACCGGCGGTCTATTTTGAAAAAGAAAAATCCGTGTCCGAAACGTTGGAAAAATGCGCGGATTTTGTAGGAGCAAAGACATTTTCGACATCTTTTCGGGCGATAAAAGAAATAAATAGTCATGATAAAACTATTGATTTTTCTCTCCAATCAAATTATTATGGTTATATTAGGTTACGTGTGCCTACGATAGCGACATATCAGATAGAAAATGCGGCGCTGGCCGTTGCGGCGTTAGAGAAACTTTCCGACAGGGAGTTTATTTCGGTAGAGCAGATACAAAGCGGCATCGAAAAGATGCGCTGGGAGGCGAGGATGGAGGAGATAATGCCATCCGTTTATCTTGACGGCGCGCATAATATCGACGGCATACAGGCATTTTTGCAGACAGTCAGGCAGGATGGCTGTAAGGGAAAGCGTTTACTGCTTTTTTCCATGGTAAAAGAAAAACAGTACCGGGATGTTATGGATATGCTTGCGGCATCCGGTTTGTTTAAAATAGTTGGCGTAGTGGCAATACTGGATAAGAGAGCCTTGCCGTTACGGGAGTTGGCAGATTATTTCGGACAATATACCGAATTACAGATACGGACATATGACAGATTAGAAAGTGCCGTGCAGGATATGGCTGCAAGCCGGAATGCACAAGACAGAGTGTATATTGTCGGTTCATTATATTTGGCGGGCGAAGTGAAAGCCCTTTTAAGGAGGCGCTTAGATGATTAATTTTGAAGAAGAGTTAAAGAAGTTTCATCCAAGCCTTGAAGTGGAAGACGCGGAAGAGGCGATTTACAATCAGGATTTGACAGATATGGCGGATTTAATGGTAAAAGTGGTAAAGGATTCAAAATCGGCAAAAGAATAACGAAGCTTGTGGATGAGGAAAGGAACAGGGACAAAATAACAGATGAAATGTTACAATTGCGGATGCGACTTGTCCGGACACGATTTTTGTACCGGCTGCGGCGCCGATGTATCCCTTTACAAGAAGATTATATATATATCCAACCGTTTTTATAACGACGGTCTGGAGAAAGCGAATGTCAGGGATTTAACCGGCGCGATTTCAAGTCTGCGTCAGAGTTTGAAATTTGATAAAAATAATGTGGAAGCAAGAAATTTATTAGGATTGGTTTATTTTGAGACCGGAGAAGTGGTGGCGGCTCTTAGCGAATGGGTTATCAGTAAGAATCTGCGGCCGAAGAAAAATATCGCGGATGATTATATCGATATGATACAGACCAATCCGACAAGGTTAGACACTATCAATCAGACAATTAAAAAATACAACCAGGCGCTGACCTACTGCAATCAGGACAGCCCTGACCTTGCGATTATACAGTTGAAAAAGGTGCTGTCGCTCAATCCTAAGTTTATCCGGGCGCACCAGCTTCTGGCGCTTCTTTATATCAACGGCGAAGAGTGGGAGCGGGCAAAACGGGAACTGACAAAATGTGTGCAGATTGACACAAATAATACGGTTACGCTGCGTTATCTGAAAGAAGTAGACGAGATGCTTCTGCCGGAGGAGGGCGTCAAGACTAACAATAAGAAGAAAAAACGCTCGGAGGATGTCGTCAAGTACCAGAGCGGCAACGAGACCATTATTCAGCCCGTTAATATCAAAGAGGGCAAGGGCGTAAGTTCCTTATTGAATCTGGGAATCGGTCTTCTTATTGGTATTGCGATTGCCGTATGTTTGATTCTTCCGGCTCGGATTCAGACGGCGAAAGCGGGGATTAACGACGACCTGCGTTTAGTAAGCGAACAGTTGGATGCCAAGAACGCAACGATTGACGAGCTGGAACAGCGGTTAAATGAACTGCGGGATGCCAACAGCGCATTGGAGCAGGATTTGGATGCCTATATGGGAAAAGACGGCAATCTTCCGGCTTATGATATTCTGCTGAAAGCAGCGGATGCCTATTTAACGAATGCGGAAGACGTGATTACCGTTGCCGATTACCTTGAGGAAATTAATGCGCTGGAGGAAGAATCGGAAGAGCCGCAGGAGGAACGTTCCGAAGCCTACGAGAAATTGTATAACACGATTCTGGCATTGATAGGGCCGACGGTGGCGGAAGCCTATTATGACGAGGGATATGAAGCATACAAGCAGGAAAATTACCAGGAGGCTATTCCTAACTTGGAACGGGCGTATCAGTACGATGAGGCGAACGGAGAAGCGCTTTACTATCTGGCGAATTCCTATAACAGCGTAGGGCGCGGCGAAGACGCTATCGAAGCATATAAACTGGTGATTGAGTTTTTCCCCGGAACGGTGAAAGCAACAAAATCCGCTACGTTTCTGGCGGAGTTAGAGAGCGAATAGAATATCGACAGGTTATAGCAATATGATTACCATACAAAAGAGAACAGGAAGATTTCTTGTTCTCTTTTTTGTGTAAGAATCTAATATTTTAACGAAAGGGGGAAAAGATTGAAAAATAAGTTTGATACCTTATTTTTCAATCGGCAATTTGTGCCGGAGCGTCACAAATATGCCTTGATGGCAGACGCAAATCTGATATTTGCGTCGCCCCGTTACGAAAACGCTCCGGAATGGAGGAAACAATGGAAGAGGAATTTAAAGTAATTGACAACTATCTAATGATAAGAATGCCGGATGAAATCGACCATCATCACTCGGTTGACATAAGTAAAAGGGCCGACCGCTATATCATGGAATCCAAAGTTGGAAACGTCGTTTTTGATTTTGAAAGGACAACCTTTATGGATAGTTCGGGAATCGGCATTATTGTGGGAAGATATAAGAAAATATCCTGTTTTGGCGGAAAAGTGTTTGCGATTAACGTAGGAAACCGCGTACGCAGGATTTTGATGCTATCAGGGTTACATAACATAGTAGAAATCATGGAGTGAAACGGAAAGGAGATATAGATGATAGAGATTGTAAACTGGAATCAGAATACGCAGATAAAAAATGAGATGAGGCTGGAGTTTCGTGCAATTTCCGCTAATGAGTCGTTTGCCAGAACGGCGGTAGCGGCCTTTGTGACGCAGCTTAATCCGACGTTAGAAGAAATTTCGGATATTAAAACCGCAGTTTCGGAGGCCGTGACAAATGCCATTATCCATGGATACGACGGGGAGAAAAATGAAGATAATAAGGTATGGATTCACTGTCTGATAAAAAATGATGTGCTGGAAGTGGAAATACGGGATATGGGAATCGGTATCGAAAATGTGGAAAAGGCAATGGAGCCGCTCTATACAACGAAGCCGGAACTGGAACGCTCCGGCATGGGATTTTCCTTTATGGAGGCTTTTATGGACGATTTGGAGGTTGTTTCCGACGTGGGGCAGGGTACGACGGTACATATGGTGAAAAAACTGGGAACAAGTCCCTGGCTAAGTTGAAAATTATAAATTTTCAACTACAAATTTGCGCATGACGCGCAAATTCGCGTGCTGAGGATAACAGATGGTGATTGATGAAAGGAGTCTTGAAGTGATATATGGAAGAAACTGCCGTATTGATTGAACGTTCACAGGCAGGAGATAAAAAAGCAAGGGAGAGACTGATAGAGGAGAATCTGGGACTGGTGCGGCATATCGTGAAACGCTTTTTGGACAGGGGATATGATGCAGAGGATTTGTTCCAAATCGGCTGTATCGGACTGATGAAAGCGATAGATAAGTTTGACTTGCACTTTGATGTAAAGCTGTCAACGTACGCCGTGCCGATGATACAGGGTGAAATCAAGCGGTTTTTGCGGGATGACGGCATGGTGAAAGTAAGCCGCACATTAAAAGAAAACGGGTGGAAGATAAAACAGGCGGCGGAGAAACTTTCGCATGACTATGGACGGGAGGCTACATTATCAGAGTTATCCAAGCAGACAGGGCTTAGCGTGGAAGATATTGTATTGGCCTTAGACGCCAATGTGGAGGTGGAATCCATCTATAAGTCGGTTTATCAGTCGGACGGTAATGAAATCTATCTGGTAGACCAGGTGGTCGGAGAAGCCGGCGGCGTAGGGCATTCCGTATTATCCGGCGGCATAAGCGCCCAAACAAATGTCTGTGAAGATACGGAAAAAGAAAAACTTTTAAACCATATGCTCTTACAGCAGCTTATGGAGGGGTTGGAGGAAAAAGAAAGGGAACTCATCCGTCTGCGTTATTTTCAGGATAAGACGCAGGTGGAGGTGGCAAAAGAAATGGGTATCAGCCAGGTTCAGGTCAGCCGCATGGAGAAAAAAATCCTGCTGCGGATGCGCGAAGAAGCGTGCGCCTGTTCCGGATAAGCGGTTGCCGGCGGCGAAAATCGAAATTCGTATTTTCTTGTAAAAAAGACAGATGTGTTATATAATAAAAAAGATACCGGAAAATAAAAGACAACAAAGGGCATGGTTATTAATATGAATTATCGTACAGATAAATATGGGAATAGAATTTCTGTTCTGGGTTATGGTTGTATGCGTTTTACGCAAAACGGTGGAAAGATTGATTTGGACAAAGCGGAACGGGAAATTTTAGAAGCGTATCATGCCGGAGTCAATTATTTCGATACGGCCTATATTTATGCGGGAAGTGAAGACGCACTCGGAAAAATACTGGAGAAAAACCAGATTCGGGATAAGGTAAGCATTGCGACAAAACTGCCGCATTATCTGATAAAAAAAGCCGACAGCATGGAGAAATACTTTACGGAGCAGTTGAAAAGACTGCGCACGGACTATGTGGACTATTACTTGATGCACATGCTGACGGATGTTAAGACATGGGATAAGTTAAAGGAGCTTGGTATTCTGGAATGGCTTAGTGAGAAGAAAAAAAGCGGAGCCATCCGGCAGGTCGGTTTTTCTTATCATGGAAATTCCGATATGTTCTGCGAATTGATAGATGCGTATGACTGGGATTTTTGCCAGATACAGTACAATTATCTGGATGAACATTCGCAGGCGGGGCGTAAGGGGCTTATGTATGCCGCCTCGAAAAAGATACCGGTTATTATTATGGAGCCGTTACGTGGCGGTAAGTTAGTAGGGCTTTTACCTGATGAGGCCAAACGGTTATTCGACGAATATCCGATAAAAAGAAGTCCGGCGGAGTGGGCATTTCGCTGGCTTTGGAACCAGCCGGAGGTCACCTGCGTACTGTCAGGGATGAATTCTCTGGAAATGGTACAGGAAAATGTCAGGACGGCCGCACAGGTGCAGGTGGGAGAATTTACAGAGGCGGAAGAAAAGCTGCTAAGAGATGTTGTGCAGGCTATCAATGCCAAAGTAAAGGTCGGCTGCACGGGCTGCCGGTACTGTATGCCATGTCCGAAAAATGTGGATATACCGGGTACGTTTGCGGCCTATAACAGACGCTATACGGACGGAAAGAGGGCAGCGGTTATAGAGTACGTTATGTGTACTGCGCTGCGTAAGGATTCTTCGGCGGCGTCGAATTGTATAGAGTGTGGAAAATGTGAAACGCATTGTCCGCAGCATATCGAAATCAGACAAGAGTTAAAGAATGCCCGTAAGGAATTAGAGGGACCTTTATACAGGATAGCGCGTAAGGTGGTGCAGCTTTTGAAATTGTACTGATGCTTATCATGGCTGAGAAAGGAGCATGGATATAAAAATGGAGCAATAATCTGCTTTTGAAACATGAAGATGAAAAAACGGGAAAACATTTGCATGATTGCGTAGAATGTTTGTTTTTTGTCATGTTGCCAAAAGTGGGTTATGTTTCCGGACTTCCCTCTTTTTTTCGTGTTATTTTATCATAATCTTTAAAATAGTTTACATTGGAAAGAGCAGGAATCGGGTAAGAAACATGATGCAGAATCGTTTGGCGGCGGACGGTTCTTTTTTTTGCGCGGTCATAGGAGACGAAATCGGCTGCGGTTTCGTGTATGGTAAGGAAAGGCGGGTATCTATGGCGAAAATTAATGTATCGAATCTTACTTTCTGCTATGAGGGCAGTTTTGACAATATTTTTGAAAATGTATCTTTTTCTATTGATACGGACTGGAAACTGGGGTTTATCGGAAGAAACGGTAAGGGAAAGACGACTTTTTTAAATCTTTTAATGGACAAATATGAGTATCGGGGCAGCATACAGACCTCCGTGGCATTTGATTATTTTCCTTATCAGGTGAGTGAAGAACAGATGAAAAGCTGCGCCGCTGATTTTTGTGACGAGCTTGCGTCGGATTTGGAGCTGTGGAGAATCCTGATGGAGATGGAGAAAATGGGGATGGATGCCGAGCTTCTATACCGTCCGTTTCAGGCGCTTAGCCACGGGGAACGAACCAGAGTGATGCTTGCCGTTTTGTTTTCCAGAGATAATTATTTCTTATTAATCGACGAACCGACCAATCATCTGGATAGAAAGTCGCGGGAGATAATCAAGGAATATCTGCGAAAAAAGCAGGGATTTTTGCTGGTATCGCACGACAGGGATTTGCTGGATGCCTGCATAGACCATATTCTTGTACTGAACAGGGTGTCAATCGAGGTGCAGAAAGGTAATTTTTCCTCCTGGTGGGAGAATAAGAGCCGCATGGACGCCTTTCATGAGGCGGAAAATGAAAAACACCGCAAAGAAATCGGCAAGTTACAGGAAGCGGCAAGGCGCGCCGACGGATGGGCGCAGAAAAATGAAGATAGTAAAATTGGATATGACCCGATTAAGGAACATGACCGTTCTTTGGACACAAGGGCTTATATTGGCGCAAAGACAAAGGCGATGCAGAAGCGCGTCAAACAGATGCAGGTAAGAATTGCGCATGAAATCGAGGAAAAAGAGGGACTTTTGCAGGATATTGAAAATCCGGCGGATTTAAAAATCATGCCGCTTGTCCATCATAAGAACATCCTTATCCGGGTGCAGAAATATGGACTTTCTTACGGGGAACACGGCGTTTTACAGGAGTTTGATTTTACGCTCCAACAGGGCGAGCGCGTGCTTTTGTGCGGGGCAAACGGCAGCGGAAAGTCCAGCTTTATTAAGGCGGTGCTGCGAAGATGCGGGGCGCAGGGGGCGGAAGAGATGCAGAGTCCGAAAGAGCGGCGGAGTGTGGAGACTGCCATGCAGGGTGCGGGTATCGCGGCAGGAAACGGCACGGTGCGGGATGGCATAATAGAAAACGGCGTGCTGCAGACCGCAAGCGGGCTTATTATATCTTATGTAAACCAAGATGCTTCATACCTCAAAGGGGATTTAAAGGGTTTCTGTCAGAAAGAAAATTTGGAGGAAAGCCTGTTAAAAGCCATTCTGCGCCAGCTCGATTTCGAGCGGATTCAGTTTGGCAAACGGATGGAGGAGTATTCGGAGGGACAGAAGAAAAAGGTCTTGATTGCCGCCAGCCTGTTAAAGCGCGCGCATTTGTATATCTGGGATGAACCGCTTAATTACATCGACGTTTTTTCCCGGATGCAGATAGAGGAGCTTATCCTGCGCTATCAGCCGACGATGTTATTAGTGGAGCATGACGTGCGTTTTCAGGAGAAAGTGGCGACGAGGGTGGTGGAGTTCTGATTAACGTTATTTCGTTTTGAAATATTAAATAATTCAATTGACTTCTTATCTCGTGCTATGATATACTGTAGCTACTAATTAACAGCAGTCACGATAAGGTGGTGAACAGATGACAGATAGTGAAAAAATTGATTTGATTCTTTTAAATATGCAGGGTATGCAAGGTGATATGCAGGACATGAAAACTGACATACAGGAACTGAAAACCGATGTACAGGTCTTGAAAACAGATATGCAGGTCTTGAAAACAGATATGCAGGGCGTGAAAGCAGAAATGCAGGTCTTGAAAACCGATGTACAGGTCTTGAAAACAGATATGCAGGGCGTGAAAGCAGAAATGCAGGACATGAAAACCGATGTACAGGTCTTGAAAACAGATATGCAGGGCGTGAAAGCAGAAATGCAGGACATGAAAACTGACATACAGGTCTTGAAAACCGATGTACAGGTCTTGAAAACCGATGTACAGGTCTTGAAAACAGATATGCATGGTACGAAAACCGCTATGAAGAGCATGAGAGCTGAGATAAAGGGTATAAATATCAGAATTAGTAATCTGGAATCACAAGTGAAACAAACCGAGCGTTCTTTAAGAAGCGAAATACGAAAAGAATGTGGTATGGTTCTTGACGAGGTGGAAAGAGTACACAATATTTTGGATATGCATAAGGCTGATAAGTCTGTTCATACGGCATAAAGAATAAATACGCATCATTATATACCGGATATAAAATTATAAAAATTTGAGGCAGGAATTTTGATTTTTTGGTTGAATTATAAGTTATTTTCATGTAAAATAATAATAATTGGATAAGCATCATGATACAAAGTGTGAAAGGATGGATAAGCAGTATGGAAAGTTCGGCAGGATTTTTATTATTAGCAGGCGGTCTTGTAGTCATTTTGATACCCGTTGTCATTTCAGTCGTATCATCAGTTGTGTCCGGTATAGCGGCGGCTGTAGAGGATGAGGAAGACTAAGCATGGATTCATTTCAGTATCAGGTGGAGAGTATTGACGGCGATTATGCAAATTTGAGGCGCATTGATATCGAAAGCAATGAGCTTAAATTGGTGGCACGTGCGTTATTGCCACCGGAGATTGCCGAGGGAACGAAGCTGCTGTATGAATATATGCAGTATGAAATAATGGAATAAGCGAATAAAAACAGGAAAAGTAGAGCGCAGGTTCTTTGTAAAGGAAAGAATCTGCGTTTTTTATTGAGTGGAAAATTACGCCGTAGTATAAATCGTTTCAGCAAGAATTTGCGTAGTAAAAAATGCGGCATGTATAAAATTTTTACAACGATAAATAATAGTAAACAACAGATAAAAATAGGAAAAGAGATACATTATGTCAACCAATAATATCACATTATATGTAAAAGCGCAACAGAACGTGGAATTGCAGTCAGAGGATGTTTATGTAAAGGACATTGGAAAAATGACCTGTACGGATGAACAGATGCTGGTAAAGATAAAAACGATTAAGCTGCATCATTTTAAAAAAGACGAGCCGAAAAGGACTGTTATCAGCATTTTAAAAGTGATAGAGGAAATCGAAAAGTCGTTTCCGAATGTCAGTGTGGAGAGTCTGGGCGAAACGGATATTTTAATAGAGCAGGTGAATGTCAATAAACATAAAGGACCCGTGCAGACGGCTAAAATTATTTTTGTATCGTTTATTGCCTTTTTTGGAACGGCCTTTACAATCATGGCATTTCATAACGATATCGGGATTAATCAGGTTTTTTCCAAGGTATATCAGATGGTGACGGGGCAGATGAGCGACGGCTATGGGATATTGGAACTTTCTTATTCTATAGGGCTTGCGGTCGGCATTATTCTCTTTTTTAACCATATCGGCGGCAGGCGCATTACGAAAGACCCGACGCCGATTGAGGTGGAAATGCGCGTATATGAAACGGATGTTAATAAGGCGTTGATAGAGACGGCGGACAGGGAAGGAAAAAGCATTGATGTTAATTAGGCAGATTTTTATGGGAGTATTGGGGATAAGCTTTGGCTTCATTGTGTCGGGAGGCGTCTTTACGGTTCTGATTTCCGTCGGCCTCATACCGAGGTTTGCGGGAAAAATGCACATAGCCGGACATATTTTTGCGCTGGAAGAAATGGTGGTATTGGGAACTATTGTCGGGGATTTCTGCAGTGTGTTTAGCGATTACGGGCATATCGGGGAGTGGGTGCTGGCGCGTAAACCGTTTGGAGAGCATACGGGGGCGGTCTGGTATGCGGCGGGAAGCATTGTATTGATTGTATTTGGTGTTTTTTCAGGTATCTTTGTGGGGTGTCTGGCGCTTGCCATTGCGGAAATGCTTAATACGATACCTGTTTTTTCCAGAAGAATCGGTTTCCGGCACGGGCTTGGCATAGCCATTCTTGCGGTCGCGCTCGGTAAACTGGCGGGGAGTTTGATTTATTTTACGCAGTCGGTTTATTTACATGGCGGCTCATAGGAACTTGAAAAAATAAAAAAAGCGGAGGTACGGGATATGAAACAGAATCAAAAAAGTATATTAGAGGAAGCAAAGAACCGGAAGTATCAAAAGCGTGTCAAAGAGGTGACGCCCGCCAAAAATCTGCCATGGCAGATGGTAAAGGCTTTTATTGTCGGCGGGATTATCTGTTGTATCGGTCAGGGAATCTTAAACTATGCGACTAACAGCGCAGGTCTGGACAAGGAAACGGCGGGCGCATGGTGTTCCATGCTGTTGGTGTTTATCAGCGTTATACTGACGGGTTTTAATATTTATCCAAAACTGGTGGAGTGGGGCGGCGCAGGCGCGCTCGTGCCGATTACGGGATTTGCCAATTCGGTGTCCGCGCCCGCCATCGAATACAAAAAAGAAGGACAGGTATTCGGTATCGGCTGTAAAATCTTTACGATTGCCGGACCGGTGATTTTGTATGGTATTTTTACAAGCTGGGTGTTAGGAGTGCTTTACTGGCTGCTTTCGCGGGTATAAAGGTTATAAAAACAAGCCTCAAATTGTAAGGAGAGAGGCTTGTTTTTATGATGCAGTAGCAATATACTTATATTAGTGCAAACTGATATGACGGAATAATAAGCAGAGGCCGGAAAGCGAGGAGAAAAATGATAGTAAAAACTACATATACACAGATAAAAGAAATTTTTAATACAGTTCATGAAGCGACGGGATATATTTCTAATCTGCCGGAAGAAAATTATGCCCGGGTAATTGGGGTACTGTTAAACGATTTAAGCGAGGCGGTAAAGGAAATTAATATAAAGCTTTTGGATAATCCCAAGGTAAATTTTTGCGATATGGATTATTTAGAAGGAAAAGTAACGGATTATGCCGGCAAAGAGAAAGTGATAGAGCAATACGGACTGTGGCAGGAGACCATGCAGGAAGTGCTGGAAAGACAGTACAGGGCAGAAAATGTATGGGATGCCAAGTTTATCAAATTGATGGACTATGTCAGGTATGTTGATTTTGACAGTATGGTGGAAAACGCCAAGGATTCCTTGGATAAGCAGGGTGATTTAAGAAAAGAAGGATTTTGCCAATATTACCAAGGCTATAGCGATATGTGGGGAACCTTGGATATAGAAAATAACCGCTATGATGTGATAACCAACAGGGTTACCGCTTTGATAGAGCATCGGGAGGATTTTATATGGCTGTACCATAAATTGGGCGATTGGCGCTCCAAGCAGGTGCTTACCAGTATGCTGTATAGTTGGATTATCTTTGACAGGGATTATATTTTTGGAATGAAAGAAGCAAATTTTCCGGATTACTTTGATTTGGATTTGGTGAAATGTGACGATAATGAGGTAATCGTTGACCTGGGGGCGTGGATAGGCGATTCCGTGTTAAATTATATTAATACATACGGCCGCTATCAGAAAATATATTGTTACGAGATTGATGAAGAAAATATGAAAAAGGTGAAAAAGAATCTGGAAGAATACCCCGATATTGAGTTTAGGCGAAAGGGAGCGGGAAGCGAAAACGGCAGAATGTATGTGGACGGTTATATCGATTCAAGCTGCAATAAGGTAGTGGAGACAAATACGGGGAAAGAGATAGAGGTTGTCAGCATAGATGATGATATCGACGAGAGGATAACCTTGATTAAGATGGATATTGAGGGAGCCGAACAAAAAGCCCTGTTAGGCTGCAGGCGGCATATACAGGAAGATGAGCCGAAACTGCTGATTAGCGTCTATCATAACAATGAAGATATATGGAAAATTCCCAGAATGATAGAAGAAATAAAATCAGGTTACCGCTTTTATCTCAGGAGTAATGGAGAACAATGGGGTCCGGCCGAGATTGTATTGTTTGCAATATAACCGGATGTAAAAAATATATCACACAGAAAAGGAGTCTGCCAATGGATAAAAACAGTTTTGCACCAACCCCGCCGATGGGGTGGAACAGTTATGATTATTATGACACGACTGTCAATGAAGAACAGGTAAAGGCGAATGCGGATTTTATGGCGGCGCATTTAAAAGAGTTCGGATGGAAATATGTTGTGGTGGATATCGAATGGTACGCAAATGACGCGGGTACTATGCGGGAACGCTATCAATATATTCCGTTCGGAGATATTGAAATGGATGAATACGGCAGGTTAATCCCAAGCCCGGTACGCTTCCCCTCTTCGGCAGGGGGAAAGGGCTTTGCGCCGTTAGCGGACTATGTACATAAGCTGGGGTTGAAATTCGGCATTCATATGATGCGTGGTATTCCGCGGAAGGCAGCGCATGAAAACTGTAGTATTATCGGAGCGGAGGAAAGGGCGAGCCGGATAGCCGACCCGTCGTCTGTCTGTCTCTGGAATCCTGATATGTACGGCGTTCGGAATACGAAAGACGGACAGGCGTATTATGATTCGCTGCTTTCTATGTATGCGGGCTGGGGTGTGGATTATATCAAATGCGACGATATCTGCGACAGCAGGCTTTATAGAGAGGAGCCTTTTTCCGGCTGGGAAGAGACGAGGATGCTGCACCGCGCTATCGAAAAATGCGGCAGGGAGATTGTACTGAGCCTTTCTCCGGGACCGGCGCATATTGAACGTGCGTGGGAATACTGTAAGTACGCCAATATGTGGCGGATTACTGATGATTTTTGGGATGAATGGCGTTTATTAAAAGCGATGTTTGCGCGCTGCGAGTTGTGGCAGGACCATGTGCGGGAAGGGTGTTTTCCGGACTGCGATATGCTTCCGCTTGGCAGGCTGGGCAAGGGATTTGGACAGGAACGGGAGACGGGATTTACGAAAGAGGAACAAAAAACGATGATGACGCTCTGGTGTATGTTCCGTTCGCCGCTGATGATTGGAGCGGAACTGACGCTTATGGACGAGTGGACGTTATCTCTTTTAACGAATCGTGATGTGCTTGCCATGATGGATAAAAGCTGTAAGGGTACGCAGCTTGTGCGGACGGATAAGCAGGCGGTCTGGAAAAATAAGGACAGCGCTTCCGGCAGACTGTGCGTGGCGCTTTTTAATCTGGACGATACGGACGCGCTTTTATCCGTGGATATGGATATGCTGGGAATAGAATATACGCCCGGAACGGGAATATCTTTATACGAGCTTTGGGATAAACAAAGCGGGAGTACGGCGGCGGGCAGGATAGAAGCGAAAGTGCCTGCGCATGGCGTGAAGCTTTACCGGGTCGGATAAGGAACAGGGAGAATCCGTATATTTTACATTGAATGAAAAACTAATAGGGAATAAGCTGGCCTTAGGCACGCATACAGTACGATAACATGGAGCCGTTTGTCCAGAATATAACGCCGGATTTGGAATGGGTCATATCCAGAAAGTATACCGATAAGCTGGAAAAATGAGAACAGATGTATGACCGATGGGAAACTGTTGGAACCGGTTGGTATGTAGAAGAATGGGAGACAGGGAGGAAAACAATATTATCGCCGTATGGGATATTTGTGGGGAGGAATAATCATTGGCAATAATGAATTTTTTTAAATCCAAAATAGGTATTATTATAGGAACGATTGCATGTACACTAATTATTTTCTGCATTCATATATATGAAACCCACATATACAAAAATGAGACGGAAGAAAAAGAACAGATAATTCAGGACATAGTGGTGCAGGATACAAAAGAAGACAGAGAAAATACGCAGACTTCTGATTTAAAAAAGCTTGGGGGGAATACAACTATTCCATACAATGTTCCTTTGGAGGAAATTGGAGAAAGAATAGAATATTTATATGCATATGAAAAGATGCTTTGCAGCGTATCAGCATCGACCCAATACGAAGAGTTAGAGCCATTACCGGAGGGCAGAATGCGGATGACGGTATATACGGCAGAGGGAAATAAAGTGTTGTTTTTACCAGAGGGAGTAGGTAATACGGAAGTTATTGTCAATGATGAACTATGCGAGTTGTATTATTCAGAGGAAAGAGAGGGGTATCTTTTTTATTATATTACTGATTTCTATACGAACGAAGACGGAATACCTGTTAATGCCGTTGAAAATGGTGATTGGGAGGAATGGTTTGGCGTCTGTATTATGGAGGGAGAAAGTCAACCAAGCTCTGATTCACGTTATTATACGTACTATCCCAAATTTGATTCTGAGAGTTTAAATAAAATAGGGGAAATTGAAGTAAATTTAGATGCACAAAAAAGGATAAGTTTATCGGATATTTATGTTTATGAGAACGAATACATTGAAGCAATGATAAGAACCGTACAAAGCACTTTGGCAGAAAAAGAAAAATATGGAGAGTACAAGATATATCTGGGAACGTATGGCAGAATGGTTTATGATTATGATAAAAATAGTACAGTGTTTAAAGCGAGCGGATGTGTTGTGGGGAAAGATTTGGAACAGTATTTTTTCTTTTTTATTTATGATAACTCCCCTCAAAATGCTATAGACCTTGCATATCCATACCATCCTCCCTCTCAGCAGGAATGGGAGTCAGGAAAGTATTATTTTGCAGGCAGTGAATGGCTGCCATGTGCGAATCAGGAAGAACGTATTCAAAAGATAAGGGAAATGAACAGAGTGGAAATTCCGTTGATAGTTACTGAGGGAGAAGCGTATCATGCGTACACCGATACAATGTTTGATGAAAAGGAGTATGATGTGGCGGAAAAAATAGACTTCGATATAATGAGCGCTGAAGAGGTCATCAACATGATTTCATATCTATATAGCTATAGTGAATGGTTTGGAATGAATGAACTGGGATGTTTGGTAGGGGAAGTAAGAGGATTTGAGGGTAAGGAACTTATTATGTATACAGATGATAATGAAAAAGAATCGCTGTATTTTATTCCTGCTGAGAGGGTAAATAAGATAGTTGCTTGCGAAGATGGAAGAGAATATCCTATGTATATAAACAAGGATGGCTATGCAGAATTTTACCAAATAAGCGGGAATCCGGCAGCAGTTAAAATGGAACAATTAAAAACAACGTTATGGACAAAAATAAAGATAGGTAGGGCATCGTTTGAGAATTTATCCATGGTTGGCAGAAAAACATTGGAAAAATATGACCTTTCTTTATTGGAAGTTCCTAAAGTAGAGAGTGATGAATATGTGGAAGCATTGGAAGAGCATATTAGGGAGATGCTTGTGCAGGCAGGGAAACACGGCGAATACAAAATATACATTGGAGAATATGAAGCAATGGATGCAAATCGCGTATGCCTCTCAGCGGCAGTCTGCGGCGAAGAAGAGTATTATGTCAGATACTTGATGATAAGGTCGCAGCAGGGAAAGTATTATTACTGGCCGGCAGGGTTTGGATTAAATGGCAGTTTGGAAGAATGCGAGGCGGACAGACATTATATGAATGCGGCATGTGTAGATAGAACGAGACAGTTGGAGCGAATGGAAGATATTATAGTAATCCCATAAATACATATAAGAAAAGAGGATTAATAAACATGAGCATTTCAAATAGGGGTAACGCAATGAAAAAACACAACAAAAAGCCCGAAAAATCACGCTTAGAACCAGACGATATATTGGATTTGGATAACGAGACAGTATATGATGAGACGGACGCCGATTGGGAGGACGAAACGGCGTATGAGGATGATGAGGCGGCATATGACGAGGACATTGATGACGATTACGACCTGCCGCCGCTTGCTGATAAGAGGCTTTTTTATGGCATCGCCGCCACGGGAACCGTTATTTTAGCCGCGCTTATCGTGGTATTTGCCGTACATATCAAAAATGCCGAAAAAGAACGGGAGGATGCCATCATGCTAATCAATCCGCCCGAAATAGTGAAGGTAGAACCGTCGGCGGAGCAGGAAGCGGATATGGAACAGGAAACGGACGCAGCGCAGGATATGGCGGAAGCGGACAATCAGACGGCGGACAGTCAGGCGCAGGGCGCGGATTCGGACACACAGGTTCCCGCGCAGACACAGATTACCGTGGGAGCTTTGGATGACGAACAGGACCCGCAGAATTCTGGTGCGGCGGGAAATGAGGAAAACGGCGCGGAAGTAACGGTTTCTAAAAGAGAGGACGAAACAAGCGACACGACGTTAGGGATAGACGTTTCCAAGTATCAGGGAACCATCGATTGGGCAAAGGTAAAAGCCTCCGGTGTGGATTTTGCCATGATTCGCGTAGGATACCGGGCGAAATCGACGGGAGAGATTTTTGAGGACCCTACGGCAAGATATAATATGCAGGAGGCACAGGCGGCGGGCGTGATGATAGGAGCCTACTTCTTTTCCTCCGCGGTCACGAAAGAGGAAGCGAAAGAAGAGGCGGCGTTTACCAAAGATATTATCGCAAAATATAAGATTACCTATCCGGTGGCTTTTAATTGTGAGGATTTTCAGTCGTCGGACAGCAGACAGTATGGGCTGGATATTGAGGCAAGAACCGCCCTTGCCTGCGCTTTTTTAGACGAGATTGCCGCGGCGGGGTATACGCCTATGTTTTACGCCTCCAAAGGAGAGTTGGACGGGAATGCGCAGTGGAATACCCAGACGCTTTCCTCTCAGTATAAAATATGGGTGGCGCAGTACCCGGACGAACCCTATCCGGATACGGCGTCGTCGTCCTATGCCGGCACGCATGATATGTGGCAGTATACCAGTCAGGGAATCGTGGATGGCATTAACCGAAAAGCAGACGTCAATGTGGCGTATTTCGGCTATACGAAGGAAGCGGCGGCAAAGGATGAAACGCCCGCCGAAACAGTGGAAGCCAATCCGGAAGTGGGCATCAATTTTACGGAGGTCAACGAGACGGTAACGGCAAAGCAGGAAACCAATCTGCGCTCCGAGCCAAGCACGCTAAACGACGATTCCATTGTGACAAAACTGGTGCATGGCGATACCGCGACAAGGACGGGTATCGGGCATAACGGCTGGTCGAGGGTTATATACAACGGACAGACTTTGTATGCGGTGACAAGCTATCTGACGACGGATATGGAAGATACGGGGCAGCAGGCGCCGCCGCAGGGACCAATCTATACGCCTGTCAATGAGCAGGTGACGGCAAAAATGGAAACGAATCTGCGCACAGAGCCGAGTACGGCAAGCGACGATACGATAGTAGGAAAACTGCATAACGGCGAAACGCTTACCAGAATTGCGGTCGGGGATAACGGCTGGTCACAGCTTGACTATAACGGGCAGACGGTGTATGCGGTCAGCAGTTATTTGATGGTGCAGTAAAAGGAGCGGCTATGGTAGAAAACGATATATATATGACACTCCTGTCACATGTATGGGACGTGGTGAATATCCTGCTTTGGGCGTACTGCTTTTATCGCTTTGCGGCTTCTTTTCTGGCGGATAAAAAGAAAGCCGTTTACGGCGGGGCGGCATATTTCATAGTAGAGATATTGCTTGAACTGCTGCCGGTTTTGCATAGTTATTTTCTGACGGAAGCCATTACGACTCTGGCGGCGGTTTTTATACTGTGCCTGATAGAGCGGACAAATTATGTACATAAGATTTTTCTGGGCGTGACCTTTTTTGCGCTGGGGTGGCTGGTCTATGCGATGGCGGATGTGCTGTATGATAATATATATCATTATGCCACGAAAACGGAATATATGCAGATGCATCCGAATTGGTATCCGCATTGGTTTGTATTGTGGGTGATAACGTCCATTCTGCAATATTTGCTGTGGTATGCTTTTATGGTAATGGCGGTGCGCTCTATGGCAAAGGCGTATGCTAATCAGAGTCCGGACATGACGGGGAAAGAACTGCTTATGCTGGCGGTGCCGTCATTTGCGGCGGTAGTGGGATATATCGTGATATACCATTACCGGAGTTTTTATATATTAGAACAGGATGGCGTAAATGGGAATGCGTATGATGTGCCTGTTCTTTTGTACTGTGCAGTTTCGGTGGTGACGATTATGGTGGTGATTGTGCAGTACCGGCATATCAAGACGAAGCAGGAGGAAAGAATGCAGAATGAAATGCTCGGCGCACAGATGGAGAGTATCAGGCAGCATATCGGGCAGGTGGAGAACCTTTACCGTGATATGCGCGCTGTTCGGCATGATATGGCGAATCACCTTTTTACGCTGGAAAAACTCTATGAGGAGAATGAAGTCGAAGAGGCAAAAGCCTACAGCGGACAGCTGCAAGAGACACTTACCCGCATGACGGGGGAGATAAAGAGCGCAAATCCCGTAACAGATATTATTTTACAGGAAACAAAAGACAAAGCGGCAGAGCGGGGCCTTTCTTTCCAAAGCGAATTTTATTATCCGGAGGAGTCCAAGGTCAATGTATTTGACATTAGTGTCATATTACATAACGCCCTGCAGAATGCACTGGAAAATACAGGGGGCGGTGAAAAAGAGTATATCGTTGTCCGCTCTTATCGAAAGAAAAACGCCTATATCATAGAAATCAAAAACAGTTATCATGAGACGCTGCAGTGGAATACGAAAAGCGGACTTCCCTGCACGACAAAAGAAAAAACGGACATACAGGGATACGGAACAAGCCATGGGTACGGACTTTCCAATATCCGCAAGGTGGCGGAAAAATATTGCGGCGGTATCGATATTACGGCGGCGGATGGAGTATTCTGCCTCAGCGTGATGCTGATGCTGTAATGCCCGTAGAACAATGCCCGTATGCTTTGCAGCAGGGCTTTACAATAGGCGTGGGCGTTGACTTGACAAAGCCAAATCGAAAGGCATATAATTTGACTGGATATAAGATAACAACGGGCAAATAGGCAGCTTCTATAATGGAGGAAAGGCATGGTTATAAAAAGGAAAAAGATAGCCGCGTTATTATTGACGGCAGTAATGGCTTTTAGCGCCGTATCATGCGGAGCAGAAGAAAAGACAGAAGAAACGGCGGTCGATGAGTCTTTAAGCGGTGAAATCACTTTTTGGCACAGCTTTGTACAGGGCGCCCGGATGGAAGCGGTGGAAAGAGCCGTGGCAAAATTTGAGGAAAAATATCCCAATGTCAGGCTGAATGTGGAAACGATGACGTGGTCGGATTTTAAGGTCAGGTGGAAAGACGGGATGGAAAACGGAAACCTTCCCGATATCAGCACAGCCTGCAATATGTATGAGGTGGAAGAACTGGTAAACGCCGGAATTTTGCAGCCTGCGGATGAGGTAGTGGACACTATTGGCAGGGACAGGTTTTCCGACAATGTACTTTATGAACTGACGCACGGGAATCAGGTTTACGGCATTCCCTACTATTCCCATGCCTATGTGATGTGGTATCGGAAGGATTTGCTGGACGAGAAAGGGATTGCGGTACCTTCCACATGGGATGAACTTTATGAGGCGGCGTGCGCCCTGACGGATGAGGAGCAGGAAATTTACGGCTGCCCCGTTTCCATGAGTCCGAAAGACTTTGTGTCCGCTATCAATCTGCATATGTACGTGCGCTCCGGCGGGGGAAGTCTTTTAAATGACGATATGACGGCAAACTTAACAAGTGACCTTGCACTGGAGGGCATCCGCTACTGGGTGAAGATGTACGAGGACTGTTCCCCGAAAGAGACGGTGGACGATACCGTGATGGAGCAGGCGGCGCGTTTTTATGAGGGGAATACGGCTTTTGATTTTAATTCAGGTTTTCACATTTCAGGAGTTGCCGGGAGCAGGGAAGATTTGCTGGCATCCATTTCCTGCGCGCCGCTTCCGCGGATGAATCAAGAGGATGAATACTACAGCGCGGTCGTTTCCCATATTCCCCTTGTTCTTTATAAGGAGGCTGAAAATGTGGAAATCTGTAACAAATTTCTGGAATTTCTTTTTGAAGAAGAGAACTATATCGACTTTCTGGACTCGGTTCCGGTCGGGATGCTGCCGTCCATACGCGGTATTTCCAGTACGGAACAATATCAGAGCAACGATCTCCGCAAGCAGTTTGCCGGGGAGGAGGATGTTATCCAGGAGGCAATGTTAAATGGAATGGCGCTGGGCTTTGAGCATGGACCGAATGTACAGGCGGGAATCATAACCAGCAGCGGCGTCATTGAAAGTATGTTTCAGGATATTGTACAAAATGGCGCAGACGTGGAAACTGCTGCCAGGCAGGCGCAAGAGGAGCTGAACAGGCTGTTTGAGGAAGCTTTGACGCAATAGAAGGATTCTATTGAACCTCGCGGAAATGAGGAGAATGAGTATATGGCGGATGTTTGGCAGAAAGAAAACCTTGGGGAACAGAAAAAGAACTTTGAAATAAGCGGGCGGGTAAGGGAAGCTGTTGTGCCGGCGCTTATTTTTCTTGTGATTCTATGCAGTACGGTGTTTTATTATTATTACATACAGGAACAACTGTTTCAGGAGAGAAGTTCCCATCTTTCGGAAATCACGCAGAAAGTGGCGGATCAGATTGATACCATCACGAAAACGGCAAGAGAAAACGTGAAGATGGCAACTGCATATATATACAATAGCGATATTACCGACATAGATGACCTGTCCGCAGTGTTAAGGGAACTGTCAGAAATAGCGCTTGATAAGGATACCGTTATCATAGCGTTTGATAAAGATGTAAATTATTATACGGCAGCGAGGACGGGGAAATGGACAGGGCAGCATAATCCGGAGGGAAGTTGGGAAATGGACAGCGGCATTATGACGCTTCCCTATGATACGATCAATACCTATCTGTGTTGTGTGCAAAGGCTGCCGGAGCCTTATGAGATTGGCGATACCGGGATTACCCTTACTTTCGTAGCAGTGGCCGTGAATATGGAAAGTGTACAGGAGATGCTTAATGTTTCCGGTTTCGGGGAAAACTGCATGACTTATCTGGTCAGACCGGACAATCAACGCATATACCAGCACACCTTCGGGAAGCGGTTTATTGAAACTGCCGATATTATGGAAACACTTGGCGGATGCAGGTATATCCGCGGGGGAACGGCACAGGATTTGCAGGACGCGCTGCTAAGCCAGTCTGCTAAGTGTATGGAATTTGTTTATCCTGACGGAACGCATTATTTTGTCAGTACGGCGGAACTTACGAAAAATTCCCTGCTTTTATTTGTTCCGACGAAAGTCCTGAGTGCGAATACAGGCAGCTATTTTTCCATAACCATCGGTTATTTTCTGATAATCGCGTTGGTTACGGCAGGCCTGTTTGGTTTTATCTTCCGTTCCACAGTGAAAAGAAATGCGGACAGACAGATGCTCAGCCAGCAGCAGGAGGCAAACCGGCAGTTAGAGAAATATAACGAAATGCTGCGGGAGGCAAAGGAGGGGGCGGAACGCGCAAGCAGAGCAAAATCGGAGTTCCTTTCCAATATGTCTCACGACATCCGTACGCCGATGAATGCCATTATCGGCTTTACGGTCATCGCTAATTCACATATCAACAATCGCGAGAAAGTGCAGGATTGTTTAAATAAAATTGCCTCTTCCAGTAATCATCTGCTCTCGTTAATTAATGACATTCTTGATATGTCGAAAATTGAGAGCGGAAAAATTCAGCTTCAGGAGCAGGAGTGCAGCCTGCCGGTCATCATGCACAATCTGGTCGATATGATCAGGTCCCAGATGAACGCGAAGAATCTGTCGTTTTTCGTGGAAACGGGCGGTATCGAGCATGAGGATATCATTGTGGATTCCTTAAGGCTCAATCAGGTCTTGATTAATATTTTAGGCAATGCGGTAAAATATACCAATGCGGGGGGCAGCGTTACGCTTTTCATCAAAGAGCTTGCCTCAAAGAATCCGGCAGTCGGTAATTATGAAATATCCGTAAAAGACACCGGTATCGGCATGAGTGAAGAATATCTGCCTCATGTGTTCGACGTGTTCAGCCGTGAATATAACTCTACCGTCAGCAAAATTCAGGGAACAGGGCTGGGGCTTGCCATTACCAAGAACATTGTAGAGATGATGGGCGGCGCTATCCATGTGAAAAGCGAACTTGGCAAGGGAACGGAATTTATTGTTTCGCTGCCGCTTAGGCTTGCAGATAAAACCGCATCTGAACCGCGTATCGAGCAGCTTCTTGGATATAAAGCGATGGTCGTGGATGATGATTTTGAAATATGCAGCAGCGTATCAAAAATGTTGGAGAAAATCGGCATGGAACCGGATTGGACGCTGTCCGGCAGAGAGGCTGTTTTAAAAGCGGAAAGCGGCATTGAAAGGAATCGGCCGTATTATGCATATATCATCGACTTGCAGCTTCCGGATATAAGCGGAATCGAGGTGGCGCGCAAGATTAGGAAGATACCCGGAAATGAAGCGCCGATTTATATATTGACCGCATATGACTATACGGGAATAGAGGACGAGGCAAAGCAGGCAGGTATTACCGGGTTCATACAAAAACCGCTGTTTTTGTCAACGCTTCGGCATATGCTGCTGCAGACGTTAGGAGGCGGAGAAACAGAAGCGCCTTTGGAGGAGAAACCAATGCAGCTAAAAGGCATAAGGCTTCTCATGGCGGAGGATGTGGAACTGAATGCGGAAATCATGGTGGAAATTCTGGGCAGTGAGGGCATAGAGTTAGACGTTGCGGCAAACGGGCAGGAAGCCGTGGATATGTTGAAGAAATCCGAACCCGGATATTATTTCGCAGTTCTTATGGATGTACAGATGCCCGTTATGAATGGATACGAGGCGACAAGAGCGATTCGCGCACTGGAAGATAAAGAACTTGCCGGGATTCCCATCATTGCCATGACGGCAAATGCGTTTGAGGAGGATAAAGCGGAAGCGTTTGCAGCGGGGATGGACGCCCATGTTGCAAAACCTGTAGAGGTTGCGGCGCTGACAGATACGTTGGCGGGTTTTTTACAGGGGGCATAATGTGATTCAGTTCATTTGATTAACGAAATGAATGCGTGCTGGTAGAAAGGCATGGTTGTGAAATGGATAGAAAGAAACTTGTCATTGGAATTTTAGCGCATGTAGATTCGGGAAAAACAACATTAGCGGAAAGTATGCTCTATATAAGCGGCAGTATCCGCACGGCGGGCAGGGTAGACCACGGGGATACTTTTCTGGATACGGACGTTCAGGAGAGGGCGAGGGGAATCACTATTTTCTCCAAACAGGCGCAGTTTTCCTGGAAAGAAATGGATATTACGCTCTTAGATACGCCGGGGCATGTGGATTTTTCGGCGGAGATGGAAAGGACGCTTCAGGTTTTAGATTACGCGGTTTTAGTCATAAGCGGCGCGGACGGGGTACAGGAACATACCGTAACCTTATGGAGGCTGTTAAAAAAATACCGGATTCCGGTCTTTCTTTTTGTGAATAAGATGGATCAGCCGGGCGCGGACAGGCAAAGCCTGATGCAGGATATCGAAAAAAGGCTGAGCGGGCAGTGCGTTGATTTTACGTCGGATGGTGAGACGGAAAAAAGAAAAAAGGCGCAGGCAGAAAAGAAGATGCAGGATGGCGGAAGGGAGTCAGAAGAAAAGGCGCGGGATGACGGTATCGTCGGAGAACTGGCCGAAAACATTGCAGTTTGTGATGAAAAGATTTTGGAAAGCTATTTAGAGCGTGGCAGCGTAAGCCGGCAGGAGACGGCGGCGTTAGTAAGTAAAAGGCGGCTGTTTCCCTGTTACTTTGGTTCGGCGTTAAAAATAGAGGGCGTAGAGGAATTATTGGATGGTATTTTGCAATATACGGAAACGCCCCAATATCCGCCTGAATTTGGCGCAAGAGTATATAAAATCGGCAGAGACAGCGCAGGAAACCGTCTTACGTATATGAAGATTACCGGAGGCAGTCTGCACCCGAAGCAAGTGATTACGGGAAAAGAGAAAGAGTGGGAGGAAAAGACAGACCAGATTCGGATTTATTCCGGCAGTAAGTATAAATTGGAAAAAGAAGCCCCGGCAGGAACGGTTTGTGCAGTAACCGGACTTAGCCGGACTTTTTCAGGGGAGGGGCTGGGTGTGGAAAAAAATGCCGCCGCTCCGCTGTTAGCGCCCGTTATGACATACCGCGTCATCTTGCCGCCCGAAGAGGATGTGCATACGGCATATAAGAAGTTATGTCAACTTGAAGAGGAGGAACCTCTTTTGCATATCGTCTGGAAAGAGCAGCTTGAAGAAATTCATGCGCAGTTAATGGGCGAGGTGCAGATAGATATTTTAAAGAATATGATAAAAGAGCGGTTTGATATGACGGTGGAATTTGACGTTGGCAGCATCGTTTATAAGGAGACCATCCGGCAGAAAGCGGAGGGAGTAGGGCATTTTGAGCCGCTTCGCCACTACGCGGAAGTGCATCTGATACTGGAACCGGGAGAACCGGGCAGCGGGCTTATCTTTGATACAATATGCAGCGAGGATACGCTGGATAGAAACTGGCAGCGTCTTGTGCTGACGCATCTGGAAGAGAAAGAGCATCGGGGCCTTTTAACCGGCGCGCCGATTACGGATATGAAGATTACGCTGGCGGCGGGCAGGGCGCATATCAAACATACCGAGGGCGGTGATTTCAGGCAGGCGACTTACCGCGCGCTGCGCCAGGGGCTTCATAAGGCGGACTGTGTGTTGTTGGAACCGGTCTATGAATTCCGTCTGGAACTTCCGCAGACCATGATAGGGCGTGCCATGTCGGATATCCGGGCAAGATACGGGCGGTTTGACGCGCCGGTTACGGACGGGGAGATTTCCGTCCTGACAGGAACGGTTCCCGCTTCCGAAATGCAGGATTATCAAACGGAAGTGATGACATACTCCGGCGGGCGTGGCAGGCTTAGTTGTACGTTAAAAGGCTATGAACCGTGCCATAATGAAAAAGAGGTTATCGAGGCTGCCGGATATGATGCGGAGCGAGATACGGACAACCCGTCTTCTTCCGTGTTCTGTTCACACGGAGCGGGAATGGTTGTGCCATGGCAGGATGTGGAAAAGTATATGCATATAGAGAGTGTTTTGGCAAAAGAAGCCCCTTTGGATGAAAAGCAGTCCGGAAACCGCCATACCGACACGGATGTCAGAACAAAACCGTCTATCGAAGTCAATGAAAAAGAATTAGAAGAGATATTTAAACGTACCTATGCCAGCGGCTCCGGCAGGGGCGGATGGAATAAAGCGAAAGGTCGCGCGCGCGAAAAGGGAACGGATAGCGCGGGCGGCGCAGGAAGGACGGCGGAAGCAAAAGTTATCCGCGCAGAGCAGACGGATGGAAGCGAAAAAAAGAGCCAAAGCAAATTGACTGATATGGTCAACAAAGAATATCTGCTCGTGGACGGCTATAATATCATCTTTGCATGGGAAGAATTAAGCGAGCTGGCAAAAGTGAACTTAGACAGCGCCAGAGGAAGGCTGATGGATATCCTAAGCAACTATCAGGGCTATCGGAAGATGACGTTAATCCTTGTATTTGACGCCTATAAGGTCAAGGGCAGTCCGGGAAGCATTTCCGCTTATCATAATATCTATGTCGTATATACGAAAGAAGCGGAAACCGCCGACCAGTATATAGAAAAGGCGACGCATGAAATTGCCGGGAAAAATCAGGTGACGGTAGCGACGTCGGACGGACTTGAGCAGCTTATCATTATGGGGCAGGGGGCAAGGCGCATGTCCGCAAGAGAATTGAAAGAAGATATTATGTCAACCAATCAGGAACTGCGGGAACTGTTTTTAGATAAGCAGACAGGAGGCAGGCAGTATTTACTGGATGCGCTTCCGGAGGAGATGGCAAAGCATATGGAAGCGATAAGATTGGGAAAGGAGGTGTGAGGAAATGTATTTACTGTATTTTTTATTATGGGTTATCTTTAACGGGAATTTTACGTTGGAAATTGCGGTATTCGGCGTTATCATCGCGGCGGCGCTCTTTGCGTTTACCTGTAAATTTACGGATTACAGCATTGCCGCGGAAAAGAAAATACTTTGTAATTTTTTCCGCCTGCTGCATTATGTATTTGTGCTTGTGATAGAGATTGTGAAAGCCAATTTTGCGGTTATCCGTTTCATTTTATCGGAAAAAGAGGAAGTGCAGCCCGCGCTGGTAACTTTTAAAGCGGATATACAAACGTCGATGGGGCGTGCGGCCTTGGCGAATGCTATTACCCTGACGCCGGGTACGATTACGGTGCTTTTGGATGATAATACCTATACCGTACACTGTCTGGATGAGACGCTCGCCGAGGGACTCGATAAATCCGTATTTGTGGATATGATTAAAAAGTGCGAATAGAAAGGGGTTTTACAAATGGGAAAAGGAATAGCGGGATTAGATAATGCCTATCACATTTTATTTGTTTTCGTGCTGGTTGTTTTGGCAATCATGATTATTCTGTGTCTGATTCGCGCCATCAGAGGGCCGCGGGTTACGGACAGAATCGTTGCTACCAATATGATGGGAACGATTGTTATGGTCATTATTGCCATACTAGCCATCATGCTAAACGAGGGATATCTGGTGGACATCTGTCTTATTTACGCCATGATAAGCTTTCTGGCGGTTATCGTACTGACGAAAGTTTATATGGGAGTCTACCGGGAAAAGAAGGAGGAAAAAGATGGAAATAATTGAATGGATTCGTTTTTTAGCGGGCGCGTTATTCATGATTTTCGGGCTTTTCATCTTTTTGATTGAGATGATAGGCGTATTCCGCTTTCAATACGTTTTAAACAGGATGCACGCCGCGGCGATGGGAGATACGCTTGGAATCGCCTGTTCGCTTATCGGTTTGATGATTATGAGCGGTTTTACTTTTACTTCGTTAAAACTTTTCTGCGTCATTGCCTTTTTGTGGTTTTCTTCGCCGACATCCTCGCATTTGATTGCAAGGCTCGAGGTGGCGACAAACGAAGACAGAGAGGCGCATTATACGATTAGTCCGCTGGATGAATTGGAGGCAAAATCCGGCGAGGAAAAAAGTGCAGACAGACGGGAAAACTAAAAAGGAGGCGTTACCATGCAGATATTTACGAATATTTTACTGGCATTTTTGATTCTGTGCGCGATTGCGGCAAGTTTATCAAAAAATCTGTTAAATACCATTTTGATTTTTATGTCGTACAGTCTGGTGATGTCCATCATCTGGATTCTTTTGGAATCACCGGATTTGGCAATTACGGAAGCCGCGGTAGGCGCGGGCGTTACCAGCGTATTGTTTTTTGTTACCTTAAAGAAAATACATGCGATGGTGAAGACGGAACACGAAGAGGGAGGCGATGGCCATGAGCAGGAAAGTCACTGAGAAAGAATATGAAAAAACGATATCTTTCCGCTTTAGACGCTGGCTGGACGGTACAAAAGATTCTTTTACCGGCACGGTGGAAATGCAGCCGCAAAAGGAGTTTGCAGAAGATGACACAACTGTCATAACAAGGGAAAAAGAGCGTAAACAGCGCCGGGAGAGGGTTTATGATTTGGCGAATAACTGGGAGGTCAACGGCTTTGAAAAATTATATAAGATTTTCAGCGGATGCTTTTGTATTTTTCTGGTTGCCATGCTTTTGATTGCGGTTTCCTATCTGCCTTCTTACGGGCATATGGAAAATCCGGTCAACAACGAGGTGTCGCAGCGTTATATCGAGGACGGGCTGCAAGAGACAGGGGCGGTCAATATTGTAACGGGCATGATATTGGACTACAGGGCGTTTGATACGCTGGGGGAATCCCATGTGCTTTTCATTGCGACCTGTACGGTGTTGATACTGCTTCGTAAGGATAAGAAAAAGGATGAAAACGGACAGGATATCGAAGTGAGCGACCGTATCTACGAGCCGAAAAACGATTTGATTTTACAGACCGCGGCTCGTGTCCTTGTGCCGCCGATTATCATATTCGGTATTTACGTCATCTTAGGAGGGCATTTAGGACCGGGCGGCGGCTTTTCGGGCGGCGCCATTATTGGAGCGGGCTTGATTTTATATCTGAATGCGTTTGGCTTTCAGAAGACGGAACGCTTTTTTACGGCGAAAACCTATAAGGTGTTAAGCGTCTGCGCGCTGGGCTGTTATTGTCTGGCGAAAAGTTACTCTTTCTATACGGGCGCGAACCATATCGAAAGCGTGATACCGCTTGGAACGCCGGGCGCGATTTTAAGCAGCGGGCTGATTCTGATTTTGAATATCTGTGTCGGCATTGTCGTTGCCGGAACAATGTATACATTTTATGTCATGTTCCGAAAAGGAGGTTATTAAATATGGATGTTGCAAATTTTTTAACCAACTATGAAGAGGCGGTATCCATGATTTTATTTGGGATTGGCTTTTCCAACCTGTTGATGCAGAAAAACCTGATTAAGAAAATCGTCGGTATGAATATCATGGACACTTCGGTCTATCTGTTTCTGGCGTTAAAGGGTTATATCGTGGGACATAAGGCGCCGATAGTTGTGGACGGCGTACAGAGCGTGGATGCGTATATCAACCCGATTCCCAGCGGATTGGTATTGACCGGTATAGTCGTTTCTGTTTCCGTGACCGCTCTGATGCTTTCATTAACTATCAGGCTTTATCAAAGATATCATACGCTGGATTTGGATGAGATATCGACATTGTTGAAAAAGGAGGGACGATAATGGCTTTTGTACAGAATTTTCCCTTTATTTCGATTTTATTATCGCTTTTTGCAGGTCCCATTTCGTCCGTATTAAACGGCAAGTGGGCAAAACGCCTGAACTTGATTGTGATTACGTTAATTGGGATAATGTCGGGCGCGGTGCTTTTCTTTGTGCTGCAAACAGGACAGGAATACATTTATACGATGGGACATTTTTCCGCACCCTGGGGCAACGAAATCAGGGTCGGCATCTTAGAGGCGGCAATGGCGTTATTTTTCTGCATTATTATGTTTTTGTGCGTGATTGGCGGCGTACTCGAAAGAGAACTGGAAATAGAAGAAACGAAGCAGAATCTGTACTACATTATGGTCAATCTGCTGCTTTGTTCTTTGCTTGCTTTAATTTACACAAACGACTTATTTACGGCGTATGTGTTCGTGGAAATCAATACGATATCCGCCTGCGGCCTGATTATGATACGCCAGACCGGGCGTACAATCGAGGCGGCGACCCGCTATATGATTATGAGCCTTTTAGGTTCCGGCCTTTTGCTGCTTGGCATCTGCTTTTTATACAGTCTGACCGGACATCTTCTGATGAGCAATATCAAGGAGGCGGCGGCGCAATTACAGGCGTCAGGCGAGTATCATATACCGCTTTTAACGGCAATCTGTTTAATGTCGGTGGGGCTGGCGATTAAGAGCGCGCTCTATCCGTTCCATACATGGCTGCCGGACGCCTACGGCTATTCCACCTTATCTTCTGCGGCGATTTTATCTTCGCTTGTCTCGAAAGGCTATATTTTCCTGCTTGTCAAGATTTTCTACCGCGTGATTGGCTTTGACATTATCCGGGAAAGCAAGGTTATCAACGTACTGTTTGTCTTTGGCGTCGCAGGCATGATTATGGGTTCGCTCAATGCGATTAAGGAGGATAATGTCAACAGAATGATAGCCTATTCTTCGGTCGCGCAGATTGGCTATATTTATATGGGATTCGGCTTAGGAACGAGTGCGGGCATGATTGCCAGCATTTACCATATCGTATCGCACGCGGCGACAAAATCGCTTCTGTTTGTGGCTGCTTCAGGACTGACGGATGCGTCGGCGAAAAGCAAGAATTTTTTTGATTTGACCGGCGCAGGTTATCGAAATAAATTAGCGGGCGTCGCCTTTACGGTCGGTTCTTTGTCCATGGTCGGCTTTCCGATGTTTTCCGGATTTATCTCCAAGCTGTTATTCGCGCAGGCGGCAGTCGGGAACAGACATAAAATTATGATTACGTTAATCGCTCTTGCCATCAGCGTTATTTTGAATGCGGTCTACTTTATGAAGACGGTTATCCGCATTTATACGCCGGAAAAAAGAGAAGTGGTGATTGATAAGGGATTTGAGGAGATTCATATGTGGGAACAGCCTGCCAAAAGCGTTGCGCTTATCTGCTTTATTGCGTTAAACCTTTTGCTGGGATTAAGTTCCGAACCGGTTATCAATCTGATTGAACGCGGTCTTACAATGTTTGCATAATTTGAGAGAAAGGCATGGTTAGTGTGAAAAATCACACTGATGTGCTGATTTTTCACACGGCAATTTGTGCCGGA
>JAMPCN010000021.1 GCA_023666125.1 Bacillus sp. (in: firmicutes)
TAATAGTGACTAAAGCGACCTGTTAATATGATTCATTAGATTAATATTTTTCATTAATAATAACGAGATATCTACAAGTAATGTTATTATAGCATATAAAAAAACGTAAGTCAAAGAACTTTTTTCAAATAATAAAAAAATTTTATAAATAGTAAAACTATTTTGCTTGACAAATACCTCCATGGGGTATATCATCATGATGATAATATACCTGATGGGGGTATATCACAGACTGAGAGAAAGGCACGGCTATGAAATGGAAAAACGAAAAGAACGTTCCGATAAGGAATATAAGGATTTAATGAACCGCCTGAAACGGATAGAGGGACAGGTGCGTGGCATTCAGGGAATGCTGCAAAAAGACGCTTACTGTGCGGATGTGCTTGTGCAGGTGGCAGCAGTGAATGCCGCTTTAAACAGTTTTAATAAGGCATTATTGGCAAGTCATATCCGAACCTGCGTGGCGGACAATATACGTGAGGGAAATGACGAGGTTATTGATGAACTGGTTATACTATTACAGAAACTGATGAAATAGTAAGGTGAAAGGAGATTTTATCATGGAGCAGTATACGGTGACAGGAATGAGCTGTGCGGCATGCAGCACGAGAGTGGAAAAGGCGGTATCGGGCGTAAACGGCGTTACCTCCTGTTCGGTCAGCCTGTTGACAAATTCCATGGGCGTTGAAGGTACGGCTTCTGCGGAAGCGATTATTGCGGCCGTGGAGGCGGCGGGATACGGCGCGTCCAAAAAGGGAGCGGGCGTATCGAAAGCGAGAGAGAACGCGCATGGTACGCCGGACTATGAGGATATGCTGGCGGATAAAGAGACGCCGGTTTTGCAAAAAAGAATGATAATCTCTCTTTGTCTGCTTTTGCCGTTAATGTATTTTTCCATGGGGCATATGATGTGGGGATGGCCGATTCCTGCGTTTTTTGAGGGCAATCATGTTGCTATGGGGCTTTTACAGTTACTATTGACAATAGCGATTATGCTGATTAACCGAAAATTTTTCGTAAGCGGCGCAAAGAGCGTGATGCACGGAGCGCCCAACATGGATACGCTTGTCGCCATGGGGGCGGGAGCGTCTTTTATCTATAGCGTCTATGCGCTGTTTGCGATGACGGATGCGCAGGTCAAAAATGATATGGCGGCGGTTATGGAGTATATGGATGAGTTTTACTTTGAGTCCGCCGCTACGATACTGACTTTGATTACGGTAGGAAAAATGCTGGAGGCACGCTCGAAAGGAAAGACGACGGACGCACTAAAGGGTTTGATGAAACTGGCGCCGAAAAAAGCGACTCTCATAAGAGACGGTAAAGAAATCGAAGTAGATATCGCACAGGTAAAAAAAGATGACGAGTTTGTTGTCAGACCGGGTGAAAATATTCCGGTGGACGGGATTGTCATTGACGGAATAAGCGCGGTCAATGAGGCGGCGCTGACCGGAGAGAGCATTCCGGTTGACAAACAGGCGGGGGATAATGTTTCCGCCGCGACGTTAAACCAATCAGGATTTCTAAAATGCCGGGCAACAAGAGTGGGCGAGGATACGACCCTTTCCCAGATTATTCAGATGGTCAGCGACGCGGCGGCGACGAAAGCGCCGATAGCGAAAGTTGCCGATAAAGTCTCCGGTATTTTCGTACCAGCGGTGATTGCGATTGCCGTACTGACCGGCGCGGTGTGGCTGCTTGCGGGGGAAGGCTTTGCTTTTGCGCTGGGAAGAGCGATTTCCGTACTTGTCATAAGCTGTCCGTGCGCCCTTGGTCTGGCAACGCCCGTAGCTATCATGGTCGGAAACGGTATGGGAGCGAAAAACGGCATTATGTTTAAGACCGCGCAGTCTTTGGAACTGACCGGCAAAATGCAGATTGCGGCGTTAGATAAAACCGGAACCATTACAAGCGGCGAGCCGGAAGTGACGGATATCGCCCCGGCGGGCGGCTGTACGGAGGATAACCTGCTTGCGCTTGCCTGCGCGTTGGAGCAAAAGAGCGAACATCCGCTTGCTAAGGCGGTCTTGGAAATGGCGAAAGAAAAAGGCATAGCGGCTAAGGCGGCGGAAGATTTTGCAGCTGTACCGGGCAAAGGGCTGACCGGTTTTCTGGATAAAAAAGAACTGGCGGGCGGCAACCTGGAATTTATACAGACTAAGGCAAAAGTGCCGCAGGAGATGATTGACCGAGCCGGACAATTTGCGCAGGATGGAAAAACGCCGCTGTTTTTCAGTAGGGCAAACGTTTTTCAGGGGATTATCGCCGTGGCGGATGTGATAAAGAAAGACAGTGCAAGAGCCGTGGCGGAATTACAGAATATGGGTATCAAAGTGGTTATGCTGACCGGCGACAATGAAAGGACGGCGCGCGCTATCGGCGAGCAGGCGGGCGTAGATGAAGTCATCGCGGGCGTTCTGCCGGACGGTAAGGAAAGCGTGATTCGCGATTTGCAAAAAAGGGGCGCGGTTGTGATGGTCGGAGACGGTATTAACGACGCCCCGGCTCTGACGCGGGCGGATATCGGAATCGCCATCGGCGCGGGAACGGATATCGCGATAGACGCGGCGGATATTGTGTTGATGAAAAGCAGATTAAGCGATGTGCCTGCCGCTATCCGTTTAAGCAGGGCGACGCTTAAAAATATTCACGAAAACCTGTTTTGGGCGTTTTTCTATAACGTTATCGGGATTCCCCTCGCCGCAGGTTTGTGGTATCCTATATTGGGATGGAAGTTAAATCCGATGTTTGCGGCGGCGGCCATGAGCCTGTCCAGTTTCTGCGTTGTCAGTAACGCACTGCGCTTAAACCTGTTTCGTATGTACAGCACGAAGCACGACAGGAAAATGAAACGGAAGTTACACAAAAAAGACGGTCAGCAAACAGAAAATCAACAAATAGAATGTCAAAAAATAGAAAAACGACAAACAGGCAATCAACCAATAGAAAATCAATTAATAAAAGAAAAGGAGAGTAAGAACATGGAAAAAACAATGGAAATCAAAGGAATGATGTGCGGACACTGTGAGGCGGCGGTCAAAAAGGCGTTAGAGGAACTGCCGGAAGTAAAAGAAGCTCTGGTCAGCCATGAGAAAGGAAACGCGCTTGTTACGCTGCAGTCGGAAGTTGCGGACGACGTCCTGAAAAAAACCGTGGAGGCGCTGGATTACGAGGTCGTTTCCATCGCGTAGGAGTTTGTAATTGTTTATGATGCGCGCTCATATATTATAATTAGTAATAGGCGATTGCGAAACGCTGAAGTAACTATTGTTTAGGGGGAACATATACGCTCCATAAGCGGGTACTGTGAGACCGTAGACCACGGAAAGTGGTCTTGTGTTTCACATGCGGTACTTTCGCATGTTATGCACCGTTACGGTTGAACTGTAGCGAAAGCGACCCGTGTTGGAGCGTATATGTTACTCTATATAAAGGTGTTTCACAGTCGTCTATATAATAAGTATAACATGGAGCGCGTATGGATTCTCAAAAGTTTGAAAATATCTTAAATCTCGCCTTAGATACGCCGGAGTCGGAACGGGATAAATCGCTGGAACTGAATATCGGTTATGAGAGTAAGGACAATACCTGGGAGCTTATCATAAAATATCATGGTGATTTGCGGCAGGGGATGTCCTTTCTTTTTCGTTCACCGCAGGGCAGCTTGATACAAATAGAAGAACTGATAGCGGGGTATGCGATTTTAACCGTACCCGAATCTTTGATGGAGGCGTTATCCGGGGTAGAGGAAATCGAATATATCGAGAAGCCCAAACGTCTTTTTTTTAATACCTTACAGGGAAAACTCGCCTCCTGTATCATACCGGGCAGTCCGCTTTTTTTATCGCTGCGTGGACAGGATATTCTGGTGGGGGTCATTGACTCCGGCATCGCCTGGCGAAACCGTGATTTTTGTAATGCGGACGGAACGAGCAGAATCCTGTATCTGTGGGACCAGACGCTGCAAGCGGAACGGGTTTGGGAGCGTATTGCCGAAAGAGGGCTGCTTTCGGAGGAAAGAAGAGATGAATATAAGCCGCCGGATGGGTTTTTCAGCGGCGTGGAATTTACGAGAGAGCAAATAAACGAAGCGTTAAGCGCTTCCTCGGAGATGGAAGGAGACCTGTTAGTGCCAAGCGTGGATACATCAGGGCATGGAACGGCTGTTGCCGGGATAGCGGCGGGAAATGGAGCTTCCTCAGACGGTGTATATGCGGGTGTTGCGCCACAGAGCGGTCTTTTGATAGTCAAGCTGGGAACGCCAAGAGAAGGTTCTTTCCCAAGGACAACCGAACTGATGCGGGCGCTCACCTATGTTGTCAGAAAATCCCTGACACTGCAAAAGCCGTTAGCGGTTAATTTAAGTTTTGGAAATACTTACGGCGCGCATAACGGCACTTCCCTGCTGGAGCGATTTATTGATAATATCTCGGAAATCGGCAGAAATGTTATCTGTGTGGGAAGCGGCAACGAAGGCGCCTCCGGCGGACATACCGGAGGAAGCGTGGGGATAATGGCAGACGCCGTCAGTATAGAACTGGTTGTCGGAAACTATGAACGAGGACTAAACGTACAGCTTTGGAAAGATTATGCCGACCGTTACAGGGTGTATCTGCGTTCTCCTGCCGGGGAAGAGTTTAGCGTAGATACGGACAGGGCGGGAAAGCAGACATATACGTTAGAGCAGACAAGGATTCTTTTATATAATGGGGAACCGGCGCCATATTTGACAAGTCAGGAAATCTATTTTGATTTTTTACCCATGGAAAACCAAAGTTATGTAAACAATGGCGTCTGGACTTTTACATTGGAGCCGGTTAGGACGGTGACGGGAAACTATACATTTTATCTGCCGTCGGAAACCGTGCGTTCCGCGCAGACCCGTTTTGTCAGACCGACGCCGGATGTGACGCTGACAATTCCTTCCACGGCCTCGAAAGTGATAACTGTGGGCGCGTACCAGACCGGCATAGAGGCATATGCGGATTTTTCCGGGCGCGGTTATTTATATCAGGACAGACTTGGCAGCCGCACGGAGGGAGCTTTTATCAAACCCGATATCGTTGCGCCCGGCGTAGGCATTCTGGCGCCTGCCAGAGAAGGAGGATACGTTCAGGTTTCCGGCACTTCTTTTGCCACTCCGTTTGTCACGGGAGCGGCGGCGCTTCTGATGCAGTGGGGCATCGTAAACGGAAACGATCCGTATCTGTACGGCGAAAAGGTAAAAGCATATCTGCGAAAGGGCGCGCAGCCGATACGGGGAGAGAGCGTATACCCGAATGAGCGGGTGGGGTATGGGGCGCTTTGTGTGGAGGGGAGCCTGCCGGGATAGAATGGGAAAATTATTGATGAAAAATGAGAAGAACAAATGTTCGATATAGACTTGAAGAAATATAAGGAACATGATATACTTTTAATAGTAAGTTAAGATACTGGTCGTTATCATGTGGAGGAAGAGATGGAGCAGAATACAAAAAGAATAGAATTTCATTTTGGAAATATAGGAAAACTGATGCCGCTTGTTGTTGCGGCGGCGATGATTTTATGGGCGGCGTTCAGCCAGTCAAATGTGAATGGATATGTGCTGGCTTTTTTCGCGGCGTTAGTGTCAGGGGTCGTTTTTGCCAAGGATGAAAAGGCATATGGGGAAGCGTTGGTATATGGGCTTAGTAAACCGATGTTTGCAACGATTGTATTGGCGGTGATATTAGCGGCCGTTTCGGGCAAGCTGATTTCGGCGAGCGGAGCGGTGCAGACGATTGCGGTATATGCGGTGGCGGCAGGTTTTACGGGAAAACTTTTTGTGGCGGCTTCGTTTCTTATCACCTGTCTGCTGGCGTTTGCAACGGGAACCTCGGTGGGAACTTATTTTGTTGTGATTCCGATTTTGTTCCCGGTAGGCGTCATGACGGGGGCCGCACCGGAATTTATGATTGGAGCAATCGTGTCGGGCGCGGCATTCGGTGACAACTTAGGTCCTATTTCAGATACGACAATCGCTTCGTCAGCGACGCAGCATGCGGATTTGGGAACGGTGGTGAAAACCAGAATGCGATACAGCCTGCCGGCGGCGGTGGCGGCATTTATTTTATTTTTGCTGTTGTCCAAAACGACAGACGAAAACGCGGTAATTGAGGCGGCGGGTGCGATGGCAAATCCACGCAGTTTGGTTATTCTGATAGTGCCGGTAGTCATTATTGCATTGTGTCTTATGAGAAAACATCTGATTACCGCTTTATCATGGGGGATTCTGGCAGGCATTGCCGTGGGCCTGCTTTCCGGTATTTATACGGTGGATGCGCTGATTGCATTTCCCGGAGGTTTTTCGGTGTCAGGGGCAATCATAGAAGCCATTACGGGAACGGCGGGTACGGTAGCTATGTTGGTTGCGGTATTTGCGCTTCTTGGCGTGCTGGAATGCAGCGGCATCTTTGCGGATATTGGAATGATTCTGTCACGTTTTGCCAAAAATGAACATAGCGCGGAGGCGGCTATTGTCCTGTCCGTCGGTATCCTGAGTATGGTAACGGGCGTCATTTCGGTGGCAATCGTGGCGCTTGGTGATTTGGTAAATGAAATAGGAGAAAAAGCGGGCATAAATCCCTACCGCCGCGCCAATCTGATGGATTGTACAGGCTGTGTGTTCTGTTTTTTGGCGCCCTGGACAGTGCATTGCGTCATTCCGGCGCAGCAATCGGCTCAGTTCGGAGAGGGATTTGCGGTTGCACCCGCGTCGATACCGTTTGTGAACTATTATTCTATTTGTATGCTGGTGATGCTGGCAGTGGCAGTTGTCACCGGGTATGGCAGGAAAGAATAAGATGGGAAAGAGGCAACTTTCTAAAAGGCGGCATCCGTTTCCGCACACAGGGGGATATTTATGGGAAAAATGATTAGAAATGTGGTATTTGCCTTATTGCTTTTGACTTTAGGCATTTCCACTGCTCTTTTGACATATCTGCATTTTTTTGCAGCGGATGACGAAGACCTTTCGGGGGAGTGGACTGCCGGTCTGGACATGACAGGTCAGGCCGCAGCCGCAGCTTTTGGCTGGTTACAGGATATAGAAGGCGTTTCCGTTTCTTTGGAGGATATGGAATCCGGCATGCAGGATTTGACTATTATGGTCAATATAACTTTTGAACAGACGCAGCGTTCGCAGGGAACTTTTCAATCTAGTATTCTTCCGGAGAGTTATGCGGCCTGTCATCAGGCAGCCTATGAGGCGTTTGCCGCCACGTTTCGGGAACTTTTGGCTAAGAGACTGCAGATGGCGGGGTATACCGGCAGTATGGACGAGGCATCCATAGAGGCTCTTGTCAACGAGACTTTCGGGATGTCTACGGTTTCTTATTTGATGGAATATGGGCCTGCGCTGCTGCCTTCTTTGGAAGATTTGCGGGCCGGGTATGACGGCAACGGCGTTTATGAGGCGGCGGAGGGCATTCTGACCAGACAATTTGATAGTGGAAACTCTGTCATCACAAAAACGGAAGCCTATATCCGAAAGGACTCTAATTTGATTTTGTCCGAGGAAATCAGCGCTGTTTCTTCCGGACTGTTTTCAGAAAATTATCCGATAGTATATACTTTAAAACAGCCGGAATGAGCAGGAGGGAAAGATATGAAAACAATGTTACAGAAAGTAAACGCCATTCTATTGTCCGTTACCCTGCTGTGTTCCATACTGCCAATCAGGGCGGACGCAAGTTATGAAATTCCCGGCGTCTGCCGGGTGCAGGCGGATATGGAAGAGGCATATACTGTAAAAACACTGGATTATGCCTATGATTACAATACCTATCTTTCTTTGCGGGATATTGCCATGATTCTGAAAGATACGGATAAATCCTTTTCTTTGGAGATTACGGGTAATACCGTATCGTTGTACACAGAAAATGACTATGAACCTGTGGGCGTGGAAAATATTGCCTGGGAAGATGATGAAAATCCGGATATTTCTTTGAGACGGAATGAATTTAAGGTAAACGAACAAACGGTATCTTATTATACAATGATTATGAAATTGCCGTCCGGCGATTACGATTGTTTCATGATGGCAGCGGATTTGGCGATGATTTTAAACGTGGGCATTGACGTTTCCGAGGCGGGGATTTGGCAGATTGACACGCAAAAGCCGTTCAGTGTTTTTCCTGATTCGTTAGAGCAGGCAGGTTATTTCGATGGGGTCAACAGCGTGCTGGTGGGAGATGCCACTACCGGAGAATTTTATTACAGATATCAGTCTGATACGCCCTATCCGATAGCCAGTACCTCTAAGCTTATGACCTGTCTTTTGGCTATGGATGCCATTGCAGCAGGACAGATTACCCTTGAAGAACAGGTTACGGTTTCCGAGGCGGTGCAGGCATTATCCGCTTCAAGTGATGGCGTGATTCCCTTAAAAGCCGGAGAACAGATTACCGTGCAGGAACTTCTGGTGGGCGCTCTTTTGCCGTCCAGCAACGAATGCGCCCTGTGTCTGGCGGAAACGATTGCCGGTTCGGAAGAAGCTTTTGTCCAAATGATGAACCAGAAAGCGAGGGAGCTGGGGCTTTCTCAGACAATTTTTTTCAACAGTAATGGACTGCCTTTTTATGAAGAGGATGTTATTCCCGCAAAGCGTCAAAACAGCATGAGCGCGGAAGATATGTTCCGTCTGGTATCTTATCTTTTAAAAGTTTATCCGCAGATTACGGATATCACTTCGCTGGATAAGGCTGTTTTGGAATCGCTTGATCTTGAGGTACGCAATACCAATCCGCTTTTGCATAACCTGTCCGAAGTCACCGGCCTAAAAACCGGAACGACAAACAGGGCCGGAGCCTGTCTGGTTACCTCTCTGGCCGTGGATGACGGAAATATGGGACACGATTTGGTCGTTGTTGTTCTGGGAACGGAAGATTCCATAGAGAGAGGCCGCGTTTCGGGTCTGCTGGCAAAATATGCCATGAATGCCTTTTATACGGGCATCGAAGAAGCGGGAGCCGAAACCGCCGGCCAGATTGATGGCAGCCTGCCCACACACGCCGAGGCGGCGGTGGATTGGGTTATTTGGAGGGCGAGGAAGACCTCTCAACAATAAAAATTATTATTTATGCGCAAACCCCTTGCCATTTATCCCTAAATTGCGTATAATAAAGCCGTATTAGAGATTTTGTTGTAAAAAAAGGTGTTTTACGAGGAGAGTATGCTGGGATGAGCTATCTTTTGTTTGGTTCTTTTAATGCATCACAGAATGAGAAGATATTAAAAGAATTAAACAGGTATATTAAAAGGGGAGATATTTATATTTGGTTTAATAAAGAAATAAATTTTAATAATGATATTCAGAGAATGCTGGAGGAGCAGAACTCAAACGGAAATATTCAGTTTTTAGTTACCTCGATGAATCAGCCCCATAACAGTGATGATTTGCTTTTCCCTTTTAATAAGGTTAGGAAAGAGGTTTTATTTGCAGATAAAACGGGAGAGTATTATAGAATACATTGCAAATATAATATAAACGCATTATTTAACGGCTTGTATATGATGAAAAAATTATATAATATGAAAGATTGGGAAATATTTGTTGTGGAGGGATATAACAATATTTTTCAAAAAACAGAATGTAATTTAGCCGGAATGCGAGAGGATTTACTGATGCAAATAGAGGATAAGATATCTATAGCCCCCCACATATACTGTATAAACTAATGCCGGAAGCCCCAATTTAATGCCCGTCTTTTTTGTCTTTTTCTATATTTCCACAAATAGGTACTATATGTTCTTAAAATAAGATGTATATATGTGTTAATAAGTCGCGAGTATACGGGTATGATATGTATATATTTATTCTTACTTTAGAGGTGAAATTATGAAATCCGGAACAAATGGACACAAAGATGCCGCTTCTGCATATAAAGAACATAATCCCCTGTATGTAGAAATGGGAAAGCGGCTTCGCATCTTCCGCATTAACTTAGATTATACGCAGGAGCAAATGGCTGAAATTTTAGAAATAAGTCCGGCATACTATGGAAAAGTTGAGCGGGGGATTCATGGACTGTCGTTAGAGAAACTCGTACTTGCAAATAAGAAATTGGATATTGATATCAATTATCTTTTGACGGGGAATAGAAAAGAGGAAGTCTCTTTTGTTGAAGTAATCAAAGAATGCCCCAGGGATAAGAGATACAACATGCAGCAACTGATAAAGTATGCTATGAAATTGGCGAAAGGAAAAGATGAGTAATATCTGTACAATCCTAAAAAAGACCGGCGCACCGCCGGTCTTTTTCCAATCTCTCTTTTCCAACAACCTCTCCCCTACAGACAAATCTCCATCTTTTCAGCGGATGGCGTCACAATCGTATCATTCCCGTCTTTTTGAAGCGATGCGCCTGTAGCCGAAATGCCGCTTACATTGATAAGGCGGATGGTATAAGGCTTTGTGGAAACGGTCTGTAAGAAGATTTTATTTCCCTGCTTTTTCGCGGAGATGGTAAAATCGCTTTCTCCGTCCATATTATAGATGACGGAGGAAACCTCCATACCCTCCTGCAAAGCATAGATTCTGACCTCGGCATTGTCCGCATAATCATAGTCGGGTCGGTCATCGCGCCCTAAGGCAATGATGCTGTTTTCTTTTACCATAAGAGGAAGATGCAGATAGTCGTATTCTTTTTCCACCCAGACGCCGCCTTCCATGGCTTCTCCTGTGAAAAAGTCTGTCCATATTCCCTTTGGCAGATAGAAAATACCTTTGCTTTCCTCATTGAAAATGGGAGCGACTAACAGATTGTCGCCTAACATATACTGTTTGTCCAGATAGCCGCAGTTTCTATCCTGCGTAAATTCCAAAACCATGCTGCGCATCGTCGGAATGCCCGAGCGGGAGGTGTCAAGCGCCGTCTTATATAAATAAGGCATTAAGGATGCTTTTAACTTGGTAAAAGTTCTCACAACATCTACCGCCTCTTCGTCGTATAACCAGGGTACGCGGTAGGAATGGCTTCCGTGCAGACGGCTGTGGGAGGAAAGCAGGCCGAACGCCACCCAGCGTTTGTATACGTCTGCGGTGGAGGTGCTTTCAAAGCCGCCGATATCATGCGCCCAATAGCCAAAGCCCGACATTAGCAAAGATAGGCCGCCGCGCAGGCTTTCTTCCATGGATTCATAATCAGACCAGCAGTCGCCGCCCCAGTGTACGGGGAACTTCTGGCCGCCGACGGTCGCGGAACGCGCAAACAATACGGCGTCTTTTTTGCCGCGTTTTTTCTCTAACAGTTCATAAACGGTTTTATTATATAGATAGGTATAAAAGTTATGCATCTTATCCGGGTCGGAACCGTCAAAGTAGACGCAGTTGACGGGAATCCTCTCGCCAAAGTCCGTCTTAAAGCAGTCCACACCCATATCAAGAAGGACTTCCAGCTTATCCTGATACCATTGGCAGGCGCCGGGATTGGTAAAGTCCACTAATGCCATGCCCGGCTGCCACATATCCCACTGCCATACGTCGCCGTTAGGACGTTTGATAAAATAGCCCTTTTCCATACCCTCTGCAAATAGTACGGATTCCTGTCCAATATAGGGGTTAATCCAGACGCAGATATTTAAGCCTTTGTCCTTTATCCGGCGAAGCATTCCCGCAGGGTCAGGGAAAACTTCCTCATCCCATACAAAATCGCTCCAGTGGAATCCTTTCATCCAGAAACAGTCGAAGTGGAATGTACGCAGCGGAATGTCTCGCTCTAACATGCCGTCGATAAAGCTCATAACGGTCTTTTCGTCGTAATTGGTCGTAAAGGAAGTGGAAAGCCACAGCCCGAACGTCCAGGGAGCGGGTAAGGACGGTTTTCCGGTCAAATCGGTATAGCGGGTCAGCGCTTCTTTCATGGTCGGGCCGTTAAAGAAGAAATAGTCAAGACTGCCGCCTTTGACGCTGAACGCCGCTTTTGTCACATTTTCCGTAGCAAACTCGAACGAAACCTTTTCGGGGTGGTTGACGAGAATGCCATACCCTTTATTGGAAAGATAAAAGGGGATATTTTTATAAGACTGCTCGGTGCTTGTGCCGCCGTCTTCATTATAAATGTCTATACTCTGGCCGTTTTTGACAAAGGGCGTAAAATGTTCGCCCGTGCCGTATAACAGCTCGCCTACGCCGATACTAAGCTGTTGGCGCATCCAGGTATCCTGCGTATCGCCGTCTAAGTCAAAGCAGTCGCCCGTCCAGTTTTCCTTCATCATGGCAAGGTCTTTCGCGCCGCTCTGGGTGATGGTTTTTCCGTCTCTGATATAGCGCATATACCAGCTTTTTTTACCGAGTTCCAGAGAAAGGGAGCCGCTTGTTACGGTCAGCGTATCCTCGGTTTCCGTTACCTGTAATGTCTGCGGGTTTTCCAGATGTAAATCAAAGACCGGACTTTTTGGAAGCGTTCCCATATAGTGGTCGGTTTGTACGCGGATGACGTCCGGCATCGGCGAAGTGATGCGGATGGTCAGATTTGCCCCGCCCAGCGTATCGCCGCGGTGGTTAATGGGATGCGTCGGCGCACACAGCGTCACTTCTTTTTCCCTGATAGTGGCATGGTAAATCTGCACAGGCGAAAAACAGCCTATGCCCTCTTTTAACAGCCAGCAGCCATAATGAAATTTCATGGTAACCTCCATTCCGAAAAAGCCTTGCTTTTTCTATAAGTTTTTCAATTTTAAGTCCGGGGGGGGGGCAGGGCGGCCGCCTCGCTATCCGGTATTGAGAAGGCGTCATTCGGTATCTGTGCTTGAATGCCCGCATGAAATTTTCGGGGTTTTCATAGCCAACCGTATGACTGATTTGCGAAACGGTCATATCTGAATGCAGCAGGAAACTTTCCGCCTTTTGAAAACGGATTTTCCCAATCAGTTCGGAAAAAGTGCAGCCGAGCTGATTTTTCAGATATTTGGAACAATATGGCACGGTATAGTGGAGTTCTTCCGCTAATGCCGCGAGAGTAATCGTATTGTACTGCTCATAAATAAGCGTGAGAATCTTGCTGTTACGGTCGTTTTCCGGCGCGGTTCCCAAAACGTCTTTATAAGAACGGCTCAATGAGGTAAAGAGAAGCACCAGCATACCGGTAAGCACTCTGTCCGTATAGTCGTCAACATTCGCCATTAAGTCTAACATTTTTATCATAATATTCTTAAATTCCCTGTTCTGTCCGGTGTGAAAGGTCAGATAGGTCTCCGAATCGTTACGGTAGAGGCTGTTCATCAGAAAACTTCCCAGACAGTCCTGTCCATGAAGAATGCTTGAGAAAACGCTTTCAAAAGCATCCGGATGAATCAGGATGCAGATACAACTGCCGGCATCGTTTTCCGGCAGGGTGTGTTTAGCCGCCGGAGGCAGCATGTATAAATCTCCGGCGCAGAAATATTTTGCGCTCTGATTAATCAGGTGGATTTCGTTTCCCGATAATATGTATACCATTTCAAAGAAATCGTGAGTATGTTCCGGATATAGGATATCCGGGTCTTGCAGGACAATGATATTGTGCCTGAATGCGCCGGTTGGCTGATAAGTATGCTGCATATGCTGCAATGCCTCATCCCATGTGACTGCGGGAGCGAAGCATTCGGAAGCTTCCGCATCGGAACGGGCGTTTAACAGCAGTTGATTATTATTTTTATTTGTCATTTTATACCGCTTTCAGAAAGAATCCCTTTACTACAATTAATAAATCAATATAACATAACCAATATATCATGAAACTGCATAAAAGACAATCCGGATGTTAAAAAATGATAGTTTATTTGCTTAATTTTTGCCATGCTCAACGGAAATTTATTCTGCTATAATTAAGCAAGATGCTAAGAAAAAACGAAAAAAGCATGGAAAAATTAGGCATTTTGACAGAAAGGGTGGGGGATATGGCCAAAAAGAATGCAAATGCGAATAAGGGTAAGCAGAAGATAAGCATACAGCTTTTATGGAAGCAGCGGTATTTGTTAATGATGTCGCTTCCGTTTGTCATCTGGCTTATCATCTTCAAATACATACCGCTGTGGGGCTGGACGATGGCCTTTCAGGAGGTAAAGCCGGCAACGTTTGCCATTCCGATTTGGGAGAGGGCATTCGCGGGATTCCAGAATTTTACCAAAGCCTTTAACGACAGGCTCTTTAAGCAGACCATGATTAATACCATCGGTATCAGTATTATTGATATCGGTCTTGGAACGCTCGTTGCCATTGCATTTGCAGTGCTTTTAAATGAAATGACGTTCATCAGGTTTAAGAAGCTGACACAGACAATCTCCTATCTGCCTCACTTCGTATCATGGGTTATCATTGCAAGTATCGCGAAAAATATTTTCAATGACGGCGGTGTGATTGATACGCTGACAAACTCCAATTTACATTTAATGAGTACCAACTCTATTCTGATATGGTTTGTTATCGTTATTATTAACTGTTGGAAAGAAATGGGCTGGAATGCCATTATCTATCTGTCTTCGATGGCGGGTATCGACCCGGGGCTTTATGAGGCGGCGAAGATGGATGGCGCAAACAGATGGCAGAGAATTTGGCACATTACGCTTCCGGGTATCCGTTCGACGATTATCGTACTCCTTATTATGAATATCGGCGGTGCGTTAAATGTCGGTATGGAACGGCAGATGCTTCTTAGTAATCCGCTTGTACAGGATCATACAATGGTTCTTTCCTGGTTCTCTTATGAGAGAGGTATCGGAACGGGTGATTACGGTCTTGGTACTGCAATCGGTGTATTCCAGTCCGTAGTCGGTCTGGCGTTACTGTTGATTGCCAATAAGATTGCCGGTATGGTCGGCGAAGATAAGCTGATTTAGGGGGTGCGGATATGACAACAAAGAAAAAAACATGGTTTGACATATTTCTGGTAGTGTTTTTTGTTATTATCGTCATTATTACACTGTATCCTTTCTTAAACGTACTGGCGATTTCCTTAAACGACTCTACGGATACGCTGCGGAATATCAACTTTATCATTCCGCGTAAATTTACCTGGAGCAACTATAAATATGTATTTCAGGATGCGGATATTATCAAGCCTTTTATCATATCCGTTGCCAAGACCCTTGTAGGAACAATCGTCGGCGTTATCTGTACGGCGATGCTGGCTTATACGTTAAGCCGCCGGGATTTCGTTTTCCATAAGCCGTTTACGATTTTATTCGTTGTGACGATGTATGTGAGCGGTGGATTGATTCCGGAATATCTGCTGATTATGCGTACGCTGCACCTTGGCAATAATTTTATGGTATATATTCTGCCCGGACTGATATGGGTCTATAACATGATTCTGGTGCGTTCCTTTATCGACGGGCTTCCGACGGCCTTACAGGAGGCGGCGATGTTGGATGGGGCCAACGATTTCCAGATATGGTACAGGGTGGTAATGCCGTTATGTACGCCTGTTATCGCCACAATCGCTTTGTATTATGCGGTAGGGCAGTGGAACTCTTTCATGGATACCTATCTGTATGCCAAGAAACTTCCTACCCTGCAATACAGGCTGTATGAAATTATGTCGCAGGCGCAGATGCAGTTAGACACCCATGCGACAAGCAATGTGACGCAGGCCGTTACGCCGATGGCAATCCGTATGGCGGTCACGGTAGTGGCGACCGTTCCGATTATTATTGTATATCCGTTCTTACAGAAGTACTTCGTAGGCGGTATGACGGTAGGTTCCGTTAAGGATTAACGAATGATATATAACCTGGATACGCTCAGGATATATATAGAGAGAAAAAAGGAGGATTTATTTATGAAAATGCGTAAGATTTTATCCCTGTTGACGGTTTCGGCGCTTTGCGCGAGCCTGTTGGCGGGATGCGGCGGCGATTCCGGAAGTTCTTCATCTTCCGACAATGCAGGCGGCAGTAACACGGCAAGCACGGCTTCCGATTCCGGGAGCGGCGACACGGCGGCATCCGGTGATGATACGTCTCCGATTACGTTTGAAGTATTTTTGACAGATGCAAATAACGACAGTTGGGATAACCCGGTCGGCAATGCCATTACGGAGGCAACGGGCGTTACGCTGGAGATTTCCTATCCGGTATCTTCCCAGGGTGATGCAAAACAGGATGTTGCGCTTATGATTGCCAACGACGAGTATCCGGACTTCATCTATGCAAAGGGCGAGGCAACTTCTTTGTATGAGGCAGGCGCGTTAATTGATATGACAGACCTGATTGAGCAGTATGGTCCGAACATCAAGAAAATGTATGGCGACGAGTTGGAGAAACTGAAATGGGGCAACGGTGATGACGGCATTTATCAGCTTTCTTATGCGGGTGTCGGCGCACAGACCTTAAAGACGGGCGGCGGCTGCCAGATTCAGTTTGCAGCGTTAAAAGAGAACAATTACGAATATCCGAAGACATTGGAAGAGTACGAAGCGTTGATTAAGAAGTACCTGGAAGCGCATCCGACAACGGATGACGGTCTGGAGACAATCGGTATCACGATGAGTGCATCCGACTGGCACTGGATGATTACGTTAGGCAACCCGGCAGGATTCATTGCAGATGCGGCTCCGGATAACGGACAGTGGGTAATTGATGATAATTACAACTGTTATTATAAACATACGACGTCGGAAGAGAAAGAATACTTCCAGTGGCTCTGCCGTATGTATGATGAAGGTATTCTTGACCCGAACTTCGCTACCCAGACACATGATGACTATATCGCTAAACTTTCCAGCGGACGCGTGGTAGCCATTACGGATGCGGAATGGGATTACAACCAGGCACAGCAGGTTCTGATTGCCGACGGTAAGATGGATAAGACATACTGCGGACTTCCTGTAACGCTTCGTGCAGACCAGAAAGCTCCGGCACTGTTATATCAGGGTCTCCAGGTAGGCTGGGGTATCGCTATCACAAAGAGCTGTGAGGATCCGGTACGTGCGGTTAAGTTCCTTGACTATCTCTGCTCCGACGAGGGCGCAGTTCTTCATAAATGGGGTATTGAGGGCGAACACTACTTCTTGGATGACAACGGTATGAGATATCGTACGCAGGAAGAAATCGACGCTGCCAATTCCGACCCGGATTATGGTAAAAAGACCGGTATCGGCAACTACACGGGATTCCCGATTTACGGCGACGGCGCCGAAGATGAGAATGGCAATCCTTATACAACCGTTACCAGACAGTCCGTAATCGACGAATACAACGAAGAGCAGAAAGCGGCTTGTGAAGCATGGGGCGTAGATATGTTAATCGATATCTTCCCGCAGCCGGATGAATTTGAACTTCTTCCTTATTCCGCATTGTGGGCATATCAGATTCCGCAGGAATTATCTAATAAGGTAGATATCTTAAACGAAATCGCATGGCCGGGTCTGGTTAAGTGCGTAACCGGTGGACAGGCTAACTTCGATGCGAACTGGGATGCTATGGTAGCAGAACTGGAAGCAAACGGCATGAGTGAAGCAAATGCGGAAATGACGGCATTCCTGGCTGAGAAGATTCAGTAAAAAGCGTAAGTAGAACGTTCCGACAGTTTCTGTCAGAGAGCGTAAGTGTAATATGATAAACAAAAGGGTCTGATACATAAGGTGTTAGGCCCTTTCTGTAACATTAAGGAGGATAGCAGTATGGAAGTGAATAAGAACACACCTTTCTGGGATGTGTCGTTACCTGTAGAGCAGCGCCTGGATTGGCTGTTGTCGGAAATGACGATGGATGAAAAGCTGGGAATGCTGGCTACAAAAGTTCCCGCGCTGGAGCGTCTCGGCATTCCGGCAATGTCGGTAGGCGGGGAAGCGGCGCATGGCGTAGAGGCGCGAAACGACCAGAACGAACTGGGAGGGGCGGAAACAACGACCTCTTTTCCACAGCCTATCGGTATGAGCGCAACCTGGGATACGGAATTGATTCGGGAAGCGGGCGAGGTAACGGGTACGGAAGCGCGTGTGATTTACCACCGTCATCCCGACAGGGGGTTGAGCCGCTGGGCGCCGACCATTGATTTGGAGCGTGACCCCAGATGGGGCAGAACGGAAGAAGGCTATGGGGAAGACCCGCTTCTTATCGGAGAAATGTCCTCCGCCTATATCCGCGGTATGCAGGGGGATGATCCGCATTATCTCAGGGTGGCGTCCACGTTGAAGCATTTTTATGCCAATAATACGGAAGTCGGGCGGGGGTGGAAAAATTCCTCCATTGACCCGCGCAATAAATACGAACTCTATTTGGAACCTTTCCGCAGAGCGATTGAAAACGGCGGCGCGGAAGCGGTCATGACGGCATATAATAAGATTAACGGTATTCCGGGCATGTTGAATCCTGAGGTTACGAGTATTTTGAAAGACCAATATGGTCTAAAACATGCGGTCTGCGATGGCGGCGCGATGGAACTGGTGGCGGACTTCCATCATTACTGCGGACTTCACGCCGAAACGCTGGCAATGGCATTAAAAGCCGGAATAGACGGTATGTCGGATAATCCGGAAGTGGTGGAACAGGCGGCGAGAGAAGCCTATGAACTTGGGCTGATTACGAAAGAGGATGTTGACAGAGCATTGCGCAATATGTTCCGAACCAAGATTCGTCTGGGCGTTTATGATAAAGTAAACCGTAATCCTTATGATAATGTGACGGAAGAAGATATCAATTCCGAAAGGCATCAGGAAATATGCCGTCAGGTATCAAGGGAGTCCATTGTGCTTTTAAAAAATGAAAAGGAAATGCTTCCGCTTGCGAAAAATACACCGCCAGAATCTCTGGCCTTAATCGGTCCGGCGGGGGATTGCTGGTATCGCGACTGGTATTGCGGCGAGCCGCTTCGCAAAACAACGTTAAAACAGGGAATTGAGAAACTGCAAAACGGAGAGGTTTGTTTTGCGGACGGTTACGACAAAGTGATTTTCAAATGCGGGGATAAAGGCATTACCGTGGCGGAGGATAATTCGCTCATTCTCTCCGAAAACCCGGATGCTTTTTTCATGGAGGACTGGGGAGAAGGCAGTCTGTATTTCCGCTGTGTCCGTACCGGAAAGTATATGAATACAAGGTTCTATCCGGGCAAGGTAAAGCCGGAGGAATTGGGGAAAATCGCTGCCGATATCGACGAGCCGTTCGATTGGTTTGTCATGGAGATTTTTCATCTGGAAGAGCAGCCCGATAAAACGGTGGTGTTGACAAACCGTTTCGGTTCACCCGTACTGGCGGGAGAAGACGGCAGCCTGTGGTCGATGAAAGGCGGCGAACAGATTGGGCCGAGCGTAGGCTTAGAAATAGAAACAGCAAAAACCGCGGGAAGAGACATGGCTATGTCCGAAATTTCTTTTACGCTGGAAGTAGTAGAATCCGGCGTGGAGGCGGCATGCAAACTGGCGCAGGGAAAGGAAACGGTTCTTCTTGCGCTTGGCTGTAATCCGATGGTGAATGCAAGGGAAGAGGTAGACCGTACTACGATTGCGCTGCCTCCGGCGCAGGAGCGTCTCTTAGAAGCGGTATATAAAGTAAATCCTCATATTGTGCTGGTGATATTATCCAATTATCCGTATGCGGTAAACGCCGCAAAAGAAAAGATTCCCGCTATTTTATGGAGTGCGACGGGAAGCCAGGATATGGGCGAGGCGCTGGCGGAGACGATTTTCGGGGAAAATGCGCCTGCGGGGCGGTTGAATATGACATGGCACTGTGATGATAAAAGCCTGCCGGATATTGATGATTACGATATTATCAAGGGAAAACGCACCTACCGTTATTTTACGGGAAAGACGCTCTATCCGTTCGGCTTCGGGCTGACCTATTCGGCATTTTCCTATTCTGCATTGTCGGTGAAGCTGGCAGATAAAAGAAAACTGCTGGTATCCTTTAGCGTAAAAAACACCGGCACGCGAACCAGCGACGAAGTGGCGCAGGTGTATGGCAGTGCGCCCGCTTCCCGTGTGGAAAAGCCTATAAGACAGCTTCTTGGGTTTACGCGTCTGAAAAATATCAAGCCGGGAGAAAGCCGGATGGTGGAAATGGAGATTCCGGTCGAGGAATTTCGTTTCTATGATGTTATCAGCCGTTCGCTGATGGTGGAAAAGGGGCTTTATACCATTTATGCGGGAACCTCCAGCGCGGACGATAAGCTGTCCGTGTCGATAGAGATTCCGGGCGATACGCCGGGCGTACGCGATATGACGGCAAAAACCGCCGCCGACCATTACGACGATTATGAAAATATTGTCCTGACAAAAGGACAGTTTCACTATAGCGCGGCACAGGTTTTATGCCCGGAAAAAGAGGGGGTCCTTATTTATAGGGACTGTGCGATTATGCCGGAAACAAAAGAGATTATCCTGCATCTTTGCAGTGAAAAAGGCGGCGCCGTAGAGGTGTTGGTTGACGGGGAAAAGGCGGGAAGCTGGCAGGGCGAGACACGGACTTATGTGAAAAATCCCCGTCCGGTGATGGGTCCTCTTATGCGAAAAGATACCGAAGAGAGGATTGCAAGCTGGAAACCGGTTTATGCGGATGTCAGGGTGGAGCTGTCACAAGGTAAAAAAACAGGGCAGACACCGGTGGAGCTGACAATTAAAATGGACGGGGATGTGAAGCTGTGTTATTTTAGGTTACAGTAGCAAAATCGCAACACCCTTCGCCTCAAGCGTTAAACGTTCGCCGTTTTGATAAGCCGTATCGGTCAGAATATCCGTTCCGGCAAAAGGAAGCGTAACGGCGTGCGCTTTTGTGTCATGGTTTAAGAAAAATAGGAAAGCGCCGTTTTGATTGCTGCGTTTCGTCACTTCTACCGGCTTTGGCGTTTCGATAAGCGCATCAACGCCCGCTTCCTTGCAGATATCGCCGATAAGACGGCGGTAGAAGTCTGCATCGGAGCGGGTTGCCATATAATAGCCATAGCCGCTGCCGAAACGGTTACGGGTCAAAACAGGCATTCCGGCGTAAAAATCACTGTCATAGAAGCAGAGCGCCTCCGCGCCCTCGGTATGCAGCAAATCGCAGATAAGGACGGCGGGATAAGTTTTGCCATCATAAGAAAAACTGTTGGAGGCATCTTCGGCTAAAGCGTCTTCTTCCTCTACCCAGATGCCTAAAATATCCCTTAATTTTCCCGGATAACCGCCTAACGTAACTAAATCGTGTTCATCCACATAGCCGCTGAAAAAGGTAGTAAGGAAACGTCCGCCGTCCGCGACAAAATTCCTGATTTTTTCGTCGTGTCCGGGTTTTACCATATAAAGAAGCGGCGCCACGACAAGGCGGTATTGGGAGATATCGTCCTCTACGCTGATGATGTCTACCGGAATGTTTAAGTTGTGGAAAGCCTTATAATAGTTTAATATTTCATCGCAGTAGTGCAGGTTGATGCTCGGACCCGCAGAATGGTCGGTTGCCCACCAGTTATCCCAGTCAAAGATAATGGCGGCCCCGGCGTCGGTGCGTGCGCCGAGCGTCAAAGAGCCGATGTTTTCAAGTTCCGCGCCAAGCGCTTCAATTTCCCTAAAAACTCTCGTATTTTCATGACCGACATGGTCAATAACCGCGCCGTGATATTTTTCGCAGGCTCCAATGGTGCGGCGCATCTGGAAAAACATAATGGTGTCCGAACCGTGGGCAACCGCCTGATAACTTAAAAGGCGCATGACGCCCGGCCGTTTGAGCGCGTTGTAGGGGAGCCAGTTCGTGACGCTTGGCGTCTGCTCGATTAGGGCAAACGGTTTTCCCTGCTTGATGCCGCGCATCAGTTCGTGTTTAAACGCGGTCTCTTCCATGGGCGTATCGTTTGCGGGGTAGTTATCCCAGGAAATGAAATCCATGTATTTCGCCCATTTTTGATAGTCCAAATCGTAGTAGTTTCCCATAAGGTTCGTCGTAATCGGAATATCCGGCGTAATGGCGTGGATGGCGTCGTATTCCAGACGGAAACATGCTAATATACTGTCGGAATTAAACCGCCTGTAATCCAGAGAAATACCCTGAAAGGTAGTTCTGTTCGGGGTAAAATGCTCGGAGAGCTGATTGGGAACCACGATATCTTCAAAATCGTAAAAGGTATGCCCCCAGAAAGCCGTATCCCAGACCCGGTTGACTTCTTCGATTGTTCCGTATTTATCTTTCAGCCATTCACGGAATCTTTGTTCGCAGTTTTCGCAGTAGCAGACGCCGCCGTATTCGTTGGAAATATGCCAGGCGATGATATTATCATAGTTCCGGTAACGCTCGGCCAGTTTGGAGGCCAGCGCTTTAGCATATTTACGGTAAGTCGGACTGTTCGGACAGGAATTGTGGCGGCCGCCGAATTTGCGTTTCATACCGTTAAATTCCGTGCGGAGAATATCAGGATATTTTCTGGCCATCCATGCGGGATGGGCGCCCGTAGCGGTGGCAAGACAGACCTTGAGGCCGTTTTCGCGCACCATATTCATGATTTTATCAAGTTTATCAAACCGGTAGACGTCTTCTTCCGGCTGGAGGCTTGCCCAACTGAAAACATTTAGCGTTACGGTGTCGATATGGGCAAGCTTTAGAAGCCGCATATCCTCCTCCCAGACTTCTTCCGGCCACTGTTCGGGGTTATAATCTCCGCCGTATAGGATTTTTGATATTTTGTTATTGTCAATCATAATAAGCCCTGCGCCTTTCTTATATAGTTCGTGATTTCGTCAGTTTTGTTTCCGTTTCAGTATAACACAGAATAGGAATAAAGAGTAGAAAATATTGGATTTTCAATAGAAAAACAGCATTGTCCGCGGCTTGACATAATTAGTCGCGCTTGATAAAATAGTAACATAGGTTTTTTCTGTTTTACACTCGTATGTATCAGAATATGCTTTGTTCATGACAGATATTGTTATCAGCACAGGGAGGAAAGGCTATGTACCATTGCCATATTCAATTCTATATAACGGGACGGCCGTGCCAAACATTTGAAATCATCAGGGAAATGCCCGCATTGGAACATTTTTCACATCAATTTACGCAAAGCAGCGGATTGGAGGCGGCGTCGGTTAAAAAGGCGGATGTCATTATCGCCAATCTGGAGGATATCAATGTAGAAGAGGCGGTGCGTGTTCTTTGCACGGACGAGAATAAGAAAAAACAGGTGATTCTGCTGGCGGACGCAGCCAAAATCGCGCTTCTTACGGAAAATACGGAAAATCTCCAAAAAATTCATGATATATGGACGATGCCGATGAGCGATGCGGAAATACGCTTCCGCTTCTTAAAGTGGCAGCAGGCGTATAAAGAGGGCGTGGATTACTGGCAGACCAGCCAGTATTTAGAGGCGACGATTAATCATACGCCGACGCTTGTCTGGTATAAAACAAAAGACGGGATTCATGAGAAAGTAAACGACAGCTTCTGCAGGGCAGTGAACAAAACGAGAGAACAGGTGGAAGGACGCGGCCATGCCTACATATGGGATGTGGAGGAGGACGACCCGGCCTGCATCGAGTCGGAAAACATAGTAATGGAAAAAAAGCAGACCTGTGTGTCCGAAGAAGTCATTAAAACGGGCGAGGGGATGAGAACGCTTACAACTTATAAATCGCCTTTATACGACTATGACGGAAGCGTTATGGGAACCGTGGGCGTTGCCATCGATGCGACACAGGAACGCGCTTATGAAGAGGAAATTACGAAAAAGAACCAGACGTTAGAGACGATTTTTACGACGATAGACTGCGGCGTTATCCGGCATACGATAGACGGCGCGCATGTACTCAGCATTAACAGGGCGGCGCTTGAAATTTTAGGATACGACTCCTATGAAGAATTGATGGAGGCCGGTTTTAACTGGGTGGCGGCCTCTGTGGCGGACGAAGATAAAGGGATGTTGCAGGAACGCATCCGCACGCTGAAAAATGAGGGAGACAGCGTCAACGTGGAATACCGTGTCAGACGCAAAAACGGGGAAATCCTGCATGTTATGGGCAATGTCAAACTCCTCATGGAAGACGGGGAACTGGTTTACCAGCGTTTCCTGTTAGACTGTACGGCGCAGAAGATGCAGGAGAAGCAGAATGAAAGGCATCAAAACGAACTGATTCAGGCACTGGGAATTGATTATAACCTGGTATTCTTTTTCGATTTGGATACGGGAAAAGGAATGCTGCTTCGGGATGACGAGGGTAAACATTCCGTCCGTGATTCCTTTTTTGACAGCGAACTGGCGCTTCCTGACAGTATGGAACGCTATATCCGTGAATATGTATATGAAGAGGATGAAGAGAAGCTGCGGCAGGCATTTTCTCTGGAAACATTGAAAAAAGAGCTGGAGGAAAAAGAAAAATATTATGTAAACTACCGTGCGATAAGCGCTGACGGTATTGTCTATTTTCAGATGAAAGCGGTCCGTACGGGAGTGGGCAAAGACAGAAGCGGCATCGTATTAGGACTGCGCAACATAGACGAGGAAATGCAGAAAGAAATAGAACAAAAGAAACTGCTGGAAGACGCACTTTCGCAGGCGAACAGGGCAAGCAAGGCCAAGAGCGCATTCCTTTCCAATATGTCGCATGATATCCGTACGCCGATGAATGCCATTGTCGGGTTCACCAATCTGGCGATTAAGCATATTGATAATAAGACGCAGGTGGAGGAATATCTCGGCAAGATTATGACGTCGGGCAATCATCTGTTGAATCTGATTAATGATGTATTGGATATGAGCCATATCGAGAGCGGCAAAATTCAACTGGAAGAAAATCCGTGCAGCATCTCGGAGGTTGTAAATGGTCTGCATAATATTTTACAGGCCGACATCAATGCCAAACAGCTTACCTTACAGATAGAGACGGTAGATGTTGTGGATGATGACGTATACTGTGATAAACTGCGGCTAAACCAGGTGTTGTTAAATCTGCTTGGCAACGCCGTAAAATATACGGAAGAGGGCGGCATGATCCATATGCGGGTGACGGAAAAATCCGGTGCGCCGGAAGGCTTTGCCGCATATGAGTTTTACATTAAAGATAACGGTATCGGCATGAGTCCGGAATTTGTGGAGCATATTTTTGAACCGTTTGAAAGGGAAAAGACAAGTACGATAAGCGGTATTCAGGGAACGGGTCTTGGCATGGCGATTACCAAAAATATTGTGGATATGATGCACGGAACCATTACCGTTAAAAGCAAGCAGGGCGTTGGTTCGGAATTTACGGTGATATTCCCATTCCGTTTACATATCGGAGGAAAAGACGAACAGACAGAGACGGACGCAAAAGACGGCGTTTCATCCGCGGCCGGAATGGATACGCAAAATGCGTCAAAGCCAAAGAAACGCCATACGGGGCGCATTCTGCTGGCGGAGGATGTGGAACTGAATCAGGAGATAGCCGTGGCAATTTTAGGAGAGGCGGGCTTTGAGCCGGAAGTTGCCGGAAACGGGCAGATAGCGGTAGAAATGTTGGAAAAATCCGAACCGGGATATTACAAGTTGATATTGATGGATGTGCAGATGCCGGTTATGAACGGTTATGAAGCGACAAGGGCAATACGAAAGCTGAAAAATAAAGAACTGGCGTCGATACCGATTATCGCCATGACGGCGAACGCGTTTGAAGAAGATAAAAAAGAAGCGTTAAAGTGCGGCATGAACGGCCATATCGCCAAGCCGATTGACATTCAGACGCTGTTTGACACACTGGACGCAATATTGTCATAGACGCAAAAAATAGCGTAATAGCGAACAAAGTCGGAAAATGCCAGAAGTTTCATAAAATTTTTTTGTCTTATTTTAAGCAGATATAGTTGACAATTATGGTAAAATGGTGTTATTTTATTAGCAGTAGAAGTAGTGGCAGTTTATGAAAAAATGACAGATTACTTAAGGCAGATAAACAAAAAAGAATAATGCAGGAGATGTGAAAAGGGATGGATACGGAAAAAAAGAAAAAGCAAATACTGATAGTTGATGATGAAGAGGTCAACAGAGAGATATTGAAGGAAATGTTCCGCGACGGAGAATATGAGCTGATTGAAGCGGAGGACGGAGAGGACGCCATTGCCAAGTTAAAGAGCAACGACCGCATCGTTTTGGTGCTGCTCGATATCGTGATGCCTGTTATGGACGGGTTCGGCGTACTGGCGTACATGGACGAACAAAAGCTGTTGGAAGATATTCCGGTCATCCTGATTACAAGCGAGGATGCGCTTGACAGTGAAGACCAGGCATACTCCTATGGTGTGGCCGACGTTATACATAAGCCGTTCTATCCTCATATTGTAAAAAGAAGAAGCAAGAATATCATTGATTTGTACCGTCATAAATATCATATGGAGCAGCGCCTGAAAGAGCAGGAAGAAGAAATCAGGCAGCAGGAGAAGAAAATCCGTGAAAACTCCGAGTTTATGATTGATACATTAAGCTCGGTCGTAGAAGCCAGAAGCGCGGAGACCGGAGAACATACGAGAAGAATCAAATATTTTACGAGAATCATGTTAAAATATTTGATGAAATATTATCCGAAATACGGCATTACACAGGAACAGCTTGACGAGATTACAAGAGCGTCGGCGCTGCATGATATCGGTAAGATAGGTATTCCGGATGCGATTTTGTTAAAACCGGCACGCTTAACGCCGGAAGAATTTGAAATTATGAAAACCCATACGACAATCGGGTGCGAGATACTGGAAAAATCCTATAAAGACCAGACCAGTGAGTTCTACAGGTATGCTTATGATATCTGCCGCTATCACCATGAAAGATGGGATGGCAAGGGATACCCCGACCACTTATCGGGCAATGAAATACCGATTTATACACAGGTCGTTGCTATCGCGGATGTCTACGACGCGCTGGTAAGCCCCAGGGTATATAAGAGTGCATATGCTAACAGCATGGCATATGAAATGATTATGAATGGAGAATGCGGACAGTTCTCACCGGACGTATTGGAATGTTTTGCGCTTGCTAAAGAAGACTTCTTCAATATTGTAGAAGTAATCAAAATGTTTGACTTTGCATAAAAAATGAATAGTAGGCAGCAAAGAAAGTTGATTTTTTTGCTGCCTTTTAGCATTCGGTATAAGAAAAGTTCTGAGCGATTGTGTGGAGGGGATATGATGGACTGGAACGAAGATGGAGCATTTCCGATAGAAGATGCGTTGGAAATGATTTTTGTGTTTGACCGGACGGGTAAAATATCATATGCGAATGCCGCCGCCAGAAAGAAGCTGGAATATACGGATGAACTCTGCGGCAGATATATCAGCGATATTTTTCCGAATACGTTTGAGACGGGAGAGGACGGTTTTACGACAGACTATCAGTTCGGAAGTGAATTGCAGTCATTGGTAGCATATCGTAAAAATCTAACCTGCTTTCCGGTAGAAGCAAAAATCATAGAAAGCAGCCGTCATCAAAATACTTATATCTGTATGGCAAACGACATTCTCGAAAAGGAATATTTGAATCGGGAGATTGCCCATGTCAAGCAGGAAGCGGAACAGGCCTTAAAAGTAAAATCGGAGTTTGTCGCTAATGTGACGCATGAACTGCGTACCCCGGTAAACGGTGTTCTCGGCAATACAAGAGAACTTCTGGATGAAGTGACGGACGAACATATTCTAAAGTCACTGCGGTTGATTGAACGCTGCTGCGGCGATATGAATAAAATCATCAATAACATTCTCGATTTTTCCAAACTGGAAGCGGGAAAGTTTACGTTAGAGCCGCGAAAGTTCAATTTCAGGAATATGTTAGACTACGCAAGGTCGCAACATATTAATAAACTGACAGAAAAAGGAATCGGATTTTTCATGACGGTATCACCGCAGATACCGGAGCATATTATAGGTGATGAACTGCGTATTATGCAGATTCTCAACAATCTTTTATCCAACGCCTTAAAATTTACGTCGGTCGGTAAGATTACGGTGGAGGTTGTAAAGACGGCGCAGGTAAAAGATAAGATAGAATTGTTCTTCATTGTAAAGGACACTGGTATCGGCATTGACAAGGCGGACAGGGATAAACTGTTCCAGAGTTTTTCGCAGGTGGACGCTTCTATTTCCAGAAAATACGGCGGCACGGGCCTTGGCTTAAATATCTGTAAACAGCTTGCGGAACTGATGGGCGGTAAGATTGAAGTGGAGAGTGAGAAAAATAAGGGAAGCACGTTTTCTTTCTCCATCTGGGTCGGCGTCAGTGAGGACGAAGAAACAATGCAGCCGGAACCGGACAATACGAGAGCGAACCTTTTTGCCATGGCGCCGCAGGAAGAAGAAGACAACACGGAGAACATGATACAGTACGGAACGCCGGAGAATAAGGAGGCGTTAAAGAAGAATCTCTCGAAGCTGATTCTGTGTGTAGAAATGGAGAATTGGGAAAAGGCGGAAATGTTCATGGAGACAATCAGGCAGCTAACGCAGGGAGCGCCGAGGGAAGTGAGCCGTGTCCTCTTAAAGCTTAAGATGGCGGTACAGAAAGAAAGCTATGAGAAAGTAACCGCCGGGTATGAAGAATTGAATGAATTTTTACAGGAAAATGCGTAAATAGATGTATCTTGGCAGGAAAGGGGGAATAGCGCCCGATGGAATATGAAAAAAGGAAAGCAGGCGGCGAGACGGTACTGATTGTCGATGATATTGAGACAAACAGACTGGTTTTAGAGGAAATCATCAAAGATATGGGCTGCGCGCCCATTCTGGCCGAAAGCGGTGAAGAAGCCCTAAAACTGGCAAAAGAAAATCTGCCGGAACTGGTATTGAGCGATATTTCCATGCCGGGAATGGACGGCTATGAACTGTGCAGGCATTTAAAAAAGGATAAAGCGACGAATCATATTCCCGTTGTTTTTATTTCCGCATTTGATGACCCTATGGATATTGTAGAGGGATTTTTAATCGGCGGAGAAGATTATATTACCAAGCCTTTTATACCGGAAGTGGTACAGGCGCGTGTGGGTGTTCATCTGCGCCTGCATGAAGCCAGAAGCGAACTGATGGAGATGAACAGGCGTTTGCAGATTTCCGTCAGCGAGCAGTTAAAGCAGATGGAATTGGAGAAAAAGAATATTTTGTATGCGTTAGCCAATATTGCCATACAAAATACAGATTACGAAAGCGATTATATGGAGCGGTTGAAGCGAAACTGCGGCATTTTAGCGCAGGGTATGCAGCTTTCTCCGTTGTTTGAGGCCAGAATTTCGGATGCCTATGTCGATACGATAGAATTGGCCACGCCCTTATGCGATATCGGCAAAATTGGCGTTCCGGTGGAAATTTTAAAGAAAAAGGGTGAACTGAGCGAAGAAGAGAAAGCTATCGTGCAGAATCATACCAATATGGGAGCGAGGCTTTTAAGCGACCTTTACGTCAACAGCGACTATAACGAGTTTATCAGTACGGCGATTGATATTGCGCACTACCATCATGAAAACTGGAATGGCAGCGGATATCCCGACGGCTTAAAGGGCGAGAAGATTCCGCTGGCGGCACAGATTGTTGCCGTGATGGAGCGGTATACGTCTTTGACGGAAAAAGATGCTCATAGCAGAGAGGAGGCGCTTGCGTGCATGGAAAGCGAGTCCGGCGTGAAGTTTAATCCGGACATTTATGGAATATGCTGTAAGATAGCAAGGCAGTTCCAGTAAGATATATTTTTCTCGGGGGAATGGAAAGATGATGATTACAGATGAAGAACTACAGAGAATTTCTGTGTTCATGAAGCAGCGTTATGGAATAGAGCTGGGTCAGAAGAAAGTTATCGTCAACGGAAGATTGCAGAACTATGTCAAGAAAAACGGCTGGAAGAATTATCATGAATTCATGGATGCAGTAGAACATGATAAGACAGGGATGCAGGAAAAAATACTTGTGAATTTCCTGACAACGAACCATACTTATTTTATGAGGGAATTCGAGCATTTCGATTATATGAGAAACGTGGTGCTGCCCTGGCTTAGAACGAAAGAAGAAAGAAACAAGGATTTGCGTATCTGGTGCGGTGCGGCTTCCACAGGAGAAGAACCCTATATGATAGCAATGGTCTTATCCGATTTTTTCGGCCTTGAAAAAAATCAGTGGGATAAGAAAATACTGGCGACGGATATTTCCACCAAAGCCCTGCAGCAGGCAATGTTGGGAGTATACAGCGCGGAGCAGCTTCAAAAACTGCCGGAGCAGTGGAAAAGGCACTTTTTTAAGTCGGTTGCGGGCGGCAGCCAGTATCAGGTGACGGATGAATTAAAACAGGAAGTGATTTATAGAAAGTTCAACTTAATGGATCCGCTTCCTTTTAAAAAACCGCTGCATGTTGTGTTTTTGCGTAATGTTATGATATATTTTGACGATAACACAAAGCGCGATTTGGTGCAGAGAATATATGATGCGATGGTGCCTGGAGGGTATTTCTTTATCGGTACGACGGAAACAATCGACAGAGGCAGTACGCCGTTCCAGATTATACAGCCATCCATCTTTAGAAAGAGGGAGGGAAATTAGAGGTATGCAGCCAATTAAAGTATTGATTGTGGAGGATTCTATCGTATTCAGGGAGCTTTTGGTTCAGAATCTGGGGAAAGACCCGGCGATAAAGATTGTAGCGACGGCGAAAGACCCTTTTGAGGCAAGAGACCTGATTCTGGCGCATAAACCGGATGTCATGACTCTGGATGTGGAACTTCCAAGGATGAACGGAATCGATTTCCTCCGTAAATTGATACCGCAGTATCCGCTTCCGGTCGTTGTAATCAGCGCCCTGAGCGATAAAGTATTCGACGCGATGAATGCCGGCGCGGTCGATTTTGTGGCGAAGCCGTCCGTGTCGAACCGTGCGCAGTTGGAGGATTTTATCAAAAACGAACTTTTGGTAAAAATTAAAATCGCTTCGACGGCAAAAATCAGCAATATTAAAAAGACGGTGATGATGCAGCAAGAAGCAGCGCCGCATCCGTCCATACAGAAGAAGGATTTAATCGTGGCAATCGGCGCTTCGACAGGCGGAACGGAAGCAATTTATTCCGTTGTCAAGGATTATGGAACCGATATACCGGGTATTGTCTGTGTACAGCACATGCCGCCCAAGTTTACGGAAATGTATGCCAAAAGGCTTAACGACCAGTGCCGGATTTCGGTAAAAGAAGCGGAGAACGGCGACAGGGTGCTTCCGGGCCATATGTTAGTCGCGCCCGGCGGAGACAGACATATGCGTTTGATTAAAGTAAACGGAGCCTATCATGTCGAAGTGAAAGAAGGCCCCAGAGTAAACGGACACTGCCCGTCGGTAGAGGTACTGTTTGAATCGGTGGCAAAATGCGCCGGACGCGATGCGGTGGGAATTATCTTAACCGGCATGGGCGGCGACGGCGGCAAGGGACTTTTATCCATGCGAAGAGCCGGAGCAAGAACAATCGGACAGGATGAGTCTACCTGCGTAGTTTATGGAATGCCCAAAGTCGCTTATGATTTGGGAGCGGTGGAATATCAGGAAAAACTGGGTGATATCGCTGGACGGACATATGCGTTATTAAATAAAATGTAAAGGAGAAAGGATATGAAGATTCTATTAGCCGAAGATGATTTTGCGACACGAAAATTCATGGTGAATTTCCTGTCAAAGTACGGTGAATGCGACGTAACCGTAGACGGTATGGAAGCAGTGGACGCATTTATGATGGCGTTGGAGGATGGGGAACCTTACGACTTGATATGTCTTGATATCATGATGCCTGTCATGGACGGCTATCAGTCGCTTGTAGGTATCCGCAATCTGGAAAAGGAAAGAAACATACCGGAAGATAAAGCGGTTAAAGTCATTATGACGACGGCGCTGAACGACGAAGCAAACGTAAAGATGGCGTTTGAACTGGGATGTACGATTTATTCCGGCAAACCTATCGACCAGGAGAAATTTGAGACGGCGCTGAAAAAACTCAACCTGATTTAACGAAGGAACTTACTTAGAATATGCAGGAAAGGAGAAGAAGATGGCGGAAGAATTTAATACAGACGGTATGCTGGATATGTACCTGTTTGAGAACGGACAGTTATTAGAGCAGCTTCAGGAAATGGTTCTCGACCAGAAAGATGCGGATAGCTTCGATGAAGACAGCATCAATGAGATATTCAGAACCATGCATACGATTAAAGGCTCTTCGGGCATTATGATGTTCGACGAGATAACGGCTGTAGCGCACAAGCTTGAGGATGTTTTCTACTATCTGAGGGAATCCCATCCCGATAATGTACCGCATTTAGAGTTGGTGGATCATGTATTGGAGGTAGAGGATTTTATCTCGGGCGAAATGGAAAAAATCCGCAATGGCGACCCGGCGGATGGCGAATCCGGCGAACTTGTTGCAAGCCTTGATGAATTCTTAGAGAAAATCAAAGGCGGCGGCAAGGGCGGTAAGAAAAAAGGAGAAGAACCGCCTGCCAATAAACATGAGGAGCCGAAGCAGTTTTATATCGCTCCGGTTGCCACAAGCGCAAGCCACTTTTACAAAATTTATGTTTCCTTTTTCCCGGAAACGGAGATGGCCAATGTACATGCTTACAAAGTAGTATATGCCTTAAAGGAAATTGCGGAGGATTTGCTATATTCTCCGGAGGATATCATTTCCGACCCGGATTGTGCGGAGATAATCCTGAAAGAAGGATTTAAGATTTTATTACAGGCACAGTGTAGCGAAGAAGATATCAGACGGATTGTCGGCGTCGGATACGATATCGACAAGGTAGACGTCTATGAGTGTAAGGCGGAGGAGTTTTTACAGGGATTTGATTTTGGCGAGCATGACGACGTCATTGCAGCCGCTCCGGTAATCGACCTTGATTCGAGCGTGGAAGAGATAGACGCGAGAACGCAGGACGGAGTAGCAGCCAAGGAAGAGAAGAAACCTGAAAAGCCTGCCATTGCGCCCGGTGACTTCGTTATCAAATCAAAAGAACCCGGTAAGCAGAAGAAACTGGCAAAGGATAAGCCTAAGGGAGAGAAAGCTTCCTTTATCAGCGTAGACGTAAGAAAGATGGATCAGTTGATGGATTTGATTGGAGAACTTGTTATATCAGAGTCCATGGTATTGCAAAGCTCCGATTTGAAAGTGCCGGGGTTAAACCTTGATAACTTTTACAAGGCGGCGGCGCAGTTGTCCAAAAACTCCACCGACTTACAGAATGTTATTATGTCGATGCGAATGGTTCCGCTGGCCAATACGTTCCAGAAGATGAATCGTATCGTATTTGACGTTTCCAGAAAGCTGGGCAAGGATATCGAGTTTGTGATGGTTGGCGAACAGACCGAGGTGGATAAGAATATCATCGAGCATATTTCAGACCCGCTGATGCACATCGTCAGAAACTCCGTAGACCATGGTATCGAAACCAAGGAGGAACGTTTAGAGAGCGGCAAGTCCGAAAAAGGAAAGGTTACGCTTTCGGCAAAGACGGAAGCCGGTAAGGTATGGATAAGCGTAGAGGACGACGGTGCAGGCCTTGACAGGGAAAAGATTCTGGCGAAAGCGAGAAAGCAGGGACTTTTGGATGACAACAAGCCGGACAGCGCTTATTCCGATAAGGAAGTATATCAGTTCATTACATTACCCGGTTTTTCCACGAACGAGGTTGTTACGGAAATTTCCGGCCGTGGCGTCGGCATGGATGTCGTAGTGCAGAATATCCAGGCAATCGGCGGTGCATTGGAGATTGAGAGCAAAAAGGGATTCGGCAGTATCATGAGTTTAAAGATACCGCTTACGCTTGCCATTATAGACGGTATCGTCATGGAAATCGGAAATTCCTCTTTTGTCATGGAGACAGGCGCAATCAAAGAATTTGTCCGCGTAAAGGAAGATATGATGATTCACGAGCCGAATGGCGAGGAATACATTATGATACGCGGCGAGTGTTTCCCGGTGCTTCGTTTAGGTCAATGGTATGGATTGGAGAAATATAAGGAATCCGTAGAAGATGGTGTTATGTTAATTCTGGAGGTAGAAGATAAAAAAGTTTGTCTTCTCGTCGATAAGCTGGTTGGCGAACAGGAAATCGTAGTAAAACCGATTCCTTCTTATATTAAGAAGGTGAAAGGATTATCCGGTTGTACGCAGCTTGGCGACGGAAGCATTGCTTTGATATTGGATGCTCCCGGATTGATAGAATAAAATGAAGAGAAAGGAACGGTATATCGCATGGAAGAGAGAAGTGAATTGAAAAGACAGGTTGAAGACGGCGCCGCTTCCAATGAGAGTGATACACAAAAGGGGAAGTACATGACTTTTAAGTCCGGAAACGAGTACTTCGGACTGGGAATCCAATATGTTAGTGAGATTATTCAGTTACAGGCGATTACGGCAATCCCTGAGTCGGAAGATTATATCAAAGGTCTCATTAACTTAAGAGGAAAAGTCATTCCGGTTGTCGATGTGAGGCTGCGGTTCAAACAGGAACCGTTTGAGTACAACGATAGAACCTGTATTATAGTCATAAACATAAAGTCCATGATGGTCGGGCTGATTGTTGAGAAGATAGCGGAGGTTGTGGAAATCAAAGAAGATAACATCCTGCCGCCCCCGAGCGTCGGCCGCAGCGACAAGGTGCAGAACAAATATGTTTATGGTATCGGTAAAGTTGGCGATGCAGTCAAACTGCTGTTAGACCCCGATAAGTTATTAAACGATGAAGACTTATCAGTTGTGGAACAGGCAAGCGAAATAAATAATGATGAAGAATGAGAGGTATGAAAAATGTTAAAAGACATGAAGATAAGAACAAAATTAATATTAGGTTTTGCTATCCCGATTATACTTACGATTATCAATGTAGTAGTAAGCGTAATAGTGACCGATAAGGCGGTTGATACGATAACTTCCATGAATACGACAAGCGCGCAGCAGATTGAATCAGGTTTGGATCAGATGGTTGATGCAATCAGCGCATTGGATGAAGAAAATGTGGCGAATATAGAGGCAGTGCTTATGAAGATGGAGGACATCGACGAGGCGGAACGCAATTCAGTGATTGACGTCTTAGAGTCGGGTACGGCAAACAACATAGCAACGATGAAGAGCCATGGCGAGCAGATGAAAGCTTTTGTGGAAAGCGATAAGGCAAATCAGGTAGATTCTTTAGAGCAGAATATGAACATTGCTAATCTGGTTAGCATCGTCCTTTTAGTTGTTTCCGTTATTATTACGTTGATTATCGGCTTTGCATTGGTTAAAGTTATCGCAACATCCGTAAAACAGCTCTCCGATGCGGCAAAAGACATTGCTCTTGGACGCGTCAACAACATCGAAATGACAAAACGCGGCAACGACGAGTTTGGTGAATTGATAGACGAATATACGAAAGTTATTGATAACATTAAATATCAGGCAGGCGTGGCTGAGGAAGTATCTAACGGCAACCTGACAGTTTCCGTAAATCCGGCGTCCGCAGAGGATATGCTTGGCAACTCCCTTAAGAAACTGGTAGAGGATAACCTTCATACATTATCCAATATCTCCGAGGCAGGTTCCCAGGTAACTATCAGCGCATCCCAGGTAGCAAGCGCATCCCAGGCATTGGCACAGGGTTCTACGGAACAGGCAAGCGCAATCGAAGAGATTACGGCTTCTATTGATGAAATTGCAGAAAAGACCAAACAGAACGCAGAGCAGGCAAACGAGGCAGCTACCCTTGTTGCAAAGGCAATCGACGACGTAAAACGCGGTAACAGACAGATGCAGGATACGATGTCCGCTATGCAGGATATCAACAAGTCATCTGAAAATATTTCCAAGATTATTAAGACAATCGACGATATCGCATTCCAGACCAATATCCTTGCATTGAACGCAGCGGTTGAGGCAGCCAGAGCAGGCGAGGCTGGTAAGGGATTTGCAGTTGTAGCAGAAGAAGTTAGAAGCCTTGCGGCTAAGAGTGCGGCGGCGTCAGCAGAGACGGCTGATTTAATCGAAGATTCCATCGAGAAAGTAAGCTCCGGTTCCAAAATCGTGGATGATACATCCAAGGCAATGGAAGAGATTACAAGAGTCGTACAGGATAGTGAGATGATTATTAACGGTATCGCAGAATCCTCCAACTATCAGGCAACGGCGGTTGCACAGATTGAGCAGGCGATTACGCAGGTATCTCAGGTTGTACAGACCAACTCCGCTACGAGTGAAGAGTGTGCGGCGGCAAGTGAAGAACTTTCCAACCA
>JAMPCN010000022.1 GCA_023666125.1 Bacillus sp. (in: firmicutes)
CAAGGCTACTCAAATTTATATCGGTTGAGGATTGGTGATTATAGAGTTATTTATCAGACAGAAAATGATACAATCATTATTGATGCTGTTTTGCCAAGAGGTGAAGCATATAAAGGATTGTAGGAGGTGGTTTTATGAGCAGAGAAACATTGCGCAGCTTGGTCGAAATTGTAAACGAAAAAGAAATTGATACAGTCTGCCGGATTCTTTTAAAATTCATTGAGGAGGATGCGGCATTGCCGGATGAAGTGGAGGCTATACAGGAAGCCCGACAGGAAATCGAAAAAGGAGAGTTATATTCCCATGAGGAAGTTTGGGGATAGAATTGATTTACAGTAAAAACCCCGAAATGCACTTTTGCGAAGCGAAAAATTTTTTAGTGGGAATATTGCAATCAAGATTTGCATATGCTATAATGCCAGTAGGCAAAAAGCGATTGCTTAATTAATGAGTAACACAGAGAAAAGCCGGGTGTGCAGACCCGACTTTCTCTTTTTGGGCTAATTGTCGCTGCTATCTCCATCTAACCACTTGCAGATATAGTATGCAGCTATACCAGCCAAAACGGAGATAATAAAAGCGATTGCGTAATCCAGCATGAGTAACACCCCCTTTCTGTTGCCAGATTGGGGAGCGACAACGAAAATAGTATAGCATATCATTTGACATTGTTCTACATTTTGTAAAAAATTATGGGAATACAACAAAAGAAAATTTTGTGATTTTATTTATTTGAAAAAATGAAGTAGTTCCTAAAAGTGTATTTTAGAGCGTAACCGATAAACAAAGGCGAACCTATGCTTATGCTACAGGGAGAATGGAACAATGTAGAGGAATATGCAATTTATGACGTCGTAGTAAAAACATGGACAAAGGAACACTGGCAATCGAAACGCTGCAGGGTGGAGGACAATACCTTCCGGTTTGCAGAAGAGTAAATAGATATAGCTGATGGGCTAAAAACGACGGTAAAATGGACGTTTTTGGTAATAGATACCATAATTTACCTATGATATTATAATATTAATAAAAATAATCTTATAGGAGGTATCGCTATGACGAATGTTAATCAAATTGTTTTATTATCATCAGAGTCTAACCAAATTGAACCAATTAACTTTAATCAGATATATTCACTGCCGGCAGAATATATTCCACAGGCAATATCTATGAGCCAGGTTTTTCAGAAAGCTATCATATCAACCAAGATAGATGGAACTGAATGCTTAAAATTTGATTTTAATAAAGCAAAGGACATTATTAATCAACATAGTGAAATGGCGATAGTAGGGCTTATAAATCAGACGGTATCCCAGAATTCCGCTCAGGTATCTGTTATGGTGGATAAAGTTATAGAACTTCTTAAAAATGTTCTTACAGTAACACTTACTGACCAGCAAAAAGAAAGCTATGAGAAAGCCATTAGCAGTGCATTTCAGGGATTGAAGGAACAATCTGAAAGTGCATGGATATTTTGGCAGCATAGTGAATCGCATAAAACTACATATCAGTATAACATATTTTTTGCGATTAAAAACGAGCAGACAGGTAATGTGATGTTAGGTCTTCCGGTATCCCTTACCATTACTGTTGATTTGGAAAAGGAGAAAGTATTGGGAATTACTATAAAGGATAAACATAATTATTCAGTTAATGTTCAAGCAATACAGGTTGTAGAACCTTTGCGCAGCTAAAATTTTCGCACGAGAATTTTACTAAGTGAAATATCAACAGGGAAATAACTAATTATCAGCTATTTCCCTGTTTTTTCTATTTTCATCATAAAATACAAAATGTAATGAATTTGTAACAGTTATGATGCAAAAATGATGCAAGAATGGTTTATGATACCCATAGGGAAAAAGATGATATTTGGTACGCTATATTGACGGGAGAAAACAATGAAAAATAAAGAAAAACTTAATTTGATTAGGAGGGATGTATGCATCTGCAATATTACTTTTATCCTGAGCAGGTCAGTGGAGAGCAGACAGGTAAAACGCTTGTTATAGATGTGTATTTCTCGGAAGAGGGAATTGAGTATATGGGTGTCAATCAGTTTCGGGCAGAGTATGCTGACTAATGGGTAAAGGGCGCACAGGCAATCCTACTGGCTGGAACGTTGGAAACTGAAACGGTGCAAGGTGGAGGATTAGATTGAAAAACATTATTATTTTATTGGTAATATACGCTGCATTGTATGTTCCGGTAGGGTGTGAACCAAGAAGTGATGATGCAATGGCCGGACAAAATGAGGAATATGAAGTGATTGAGAATCCTTATTTTCCGGTTAAAGAGCATACTTCTTTAAAAATCCATGCAGAATATTATAATCAGGGGTTTGTTGATGAGATGTCTTCCTGGTATTTCAAATCCGGCGAAAACATGAGTATGTACCTATATGTAACGGCTGATAAAATTTATTGGCTGTTACCCTATGCGCAGCCTGAACCGGGAGGAGAAAGTTTATTTGTGTGGGAAAAGGGAAAAGGTTTGATTGACAATAAAGCTGCAAGATAAATTCCTACATCCGTTTCCTAAACTGCATCGGCGATATCCCCATCCTGCGTTTGAAACAGTCGCTAAAATAGGCGTTGCTGGAGAATCCGGCAGCGGAGGCGATATCCGACATACTCATTTTGGTGTTGACGAGCAGTTTTTGCGCATACAGTATTTTTTCATTTAAAAGAAACGTGGAATACGGTGTATGCAGTTGGTTAATAAATATCTTGGACAGATACGACGCCGAGATATTGATATGTTTCGCAGTATGGTGTAAGGATGGACTTTCGCTAAGGTGCGACTGCACATATTCGATTGCGTTTATCAGGTATGTCTGTTTTCTATGGTCAGCGGCAGTTTCGCAGGGGCTTTCGGCACGTTCATTGATAAATATCAAAATCAGCTTATGTAATAATCCCTTGAAAATAATTTCGGCATATTTATGATTGGAGTTCCATTCCTCCTCCATTTCCTGTAAAATACAGAGAACCTTTTTCTGTGTGGGTTTGCTTAAGTGGAAAGCAGGACGGCTGCCGATAAGTTCCTCCAGGCTGTCCGCCTCCATGGCTTTCAGTAAATCATCTATCATGCTGTCAGTAAATTTTATCAGGACAAATTCGCGTGGTTTATCGGAGAGATAGGAGGAGCGAAAATATATATTTTTGAGCGTAAAATGCATATCTCCTTCGTGGATGATAGAAGTACCGTCAGGAGAGTAGATGAGAGCGTCGCCGCTTATCAGGTAGGAAAGACCGTAAAAATCAGTGTATGCTTCCGCTGCGGTCATTTCAAAGCATGGCGGGCGATGAATATGGCTGTAATTAAAATTATATCCGGCTTTTAAGGGCAGCGGCATATCAGGTTCTCCTTTCGCTTGGTTTTCGCGTCAAGTATATCATAATAAAAAAATAAGGTAAATGTCAGAAATCTAAAAAATGAAATTTTTTTGTGTTATAATAAAAAAGAATCGGAGGTATAGTGTTCATATGATATATGCAGTAATAGCCGCGGCGGTCTTTTTTCTGGATTTGGGGATAAAAAACCGGGTGGAAAGAAAAGAAACGGAAGGAGCGGAGCGGTCGGTTGGCGGCGGCAGGCTTCTTCTTAGAAAATATCATAATAAAGGCGCTTTTCTCAATACGGGAGAGCGTAGAAGCGTTTTCGTGGCGGTGGCGTCCGTCATCCTGACGCTTGCCATGACAGTGCTTTTTCTCGTCACTTTTAGTTTCAGGGGAAGCCGGATGTTGAAAACAGGGCTGGCGTTCCTGCTGGGCGGGGCGTACAGCAACACATATGACAGGCTGCGCAGGCATTATGTAGTGGATTATGTCAGTTTTCCGGTGAAAAATAAGATGATAAGAAGTATTGTATTCAATATTTCAGATTTTTGCATTATAATAGGCGCGCTGTTGATGGTATTTGGGAGCATAGGCTGAAAAATCAAAGATTTTTCACAGACTAAGAGAAAAGCATGGTTATTAGACTGAAAAAGAATGCCCGGAAGCGGGCATTCTTCTAATTGGTGGTTTTCAATGTTATGCAGTAATGACGGTTCCGCTCTTTCCTTTGACCGCGTCGGCGGTGGAACCTAACGAAGTAATCAAAACGCTTCCTTTTGGATTGGCTTCCAGATAGGAAATGGCGGCTTCTATCTTGGGGAGCATAGTGCCTTCTTCAAATTCATTTTCGGAGGTAAGCGCCTTGGCTTCTTGTATATCCATGCGCTCTATCGGTGTCTGGTTTTCTTTTCCGAAATTCCGGTAAACAAAAGGAACGCTCGTTAAAATAATCAATTCGTCCACTTTCAAGTCTCCGGCCAGTTTTCCGGCAATCGCATCCTTTTCAATAACGGCGGATGCGCCTTTTAATATGTGGTTCTGTTCGATGACGGGAATACCGCCGCCGCCGCAGGCAATGACAACCTGACCGGCATCCGCCAGTGTGCGGATAGCGTCAATTTCCACAATGTCAATCGGCTTGGGAGCGGCAACGACACGGCGGAAGCCCTTGCCGGGTTCTTCCAGGACATAGTTGCCTTTTTTAATTTCCGTTTCCGCATCCTCTTTGGACATATATCGGCCGATTACCTTGGTAGGCTCGTAAAAGGCTTCGTCGTATGGGTCTACGGTCACCTGCGTCAAAATGGTGCTGACGGTCTTGGAAATGCCGCGGCTAAGAAGTTCTGCGCGCAGGGCGTTCTGAATATCATAGCCGACATAGCCCTGGCTCATGGCGGAGCAGACGCACATAGGCGCAGGCGTATAGTCGATGTAAACACGCCGCAGCTCGGTCATGGCCTTGTGAATCATGCTGACCTGCGGGCCGTTGCTGTGTGTGATTGTCAGTTGATAGTCGGATTCCACTAAATCCGCAAGCGCTTTTGCCGTGATTTTTACGGCATCCCACTGCTCTAAAGTAGTATAACCTAATGCCTCGTGTCCGAGGGATACGACGACTTTCTTTTTACTCATATGCGTTCCTTCTTTTCCATTATTTTATGCAGAATTGTTCTGTTATTTACTGCACGGTGCGATAACCGTTATGCGACTATTATACCAAAAGAGTCGTGTTTTGTATAGATTGAAAAAGCAGGATTATCCGGTTGACAGTTTCTTTGCCAATGGTTAATATTAATATAAGGTTTTCTTTTTAAAAGGATGAAATTTAGCATATTTATAAACGGCGCAGGCATGATGCGCCGCGATTGGAACAGGAGGTACATAATGCTGTATATAGGCGTGGATTTAGGAACATCAGCGGTAAAGCTGCTTTTAATGGATGGAAACGGCAGCATACAGAATATCGTTTCCAAAGAATATCCTCTGTATTTCCCACATCCGGGCTGGTCGGAGCAGAAGCCGGAAGACTGGTATGAGCAGACGATACTGGGGATAAAAGAACTGTTAAAAGACGCAGATAGAAGCCAGGTAGCAGGCATCAGTTTCGGCGGCCAGATGCACGGGCTGGTGATTCTGGATGAAAAAGACGAGGTTATCAGACCGGCGATTTTGTGGAACGATGGCAGAACGGCGAAAGAATGCGATTATTTGAATAATGTCATCGGAAAAGACAAGCTTTCCGAATATACGGCGAATATATCCTTTACCGGCTTTACCGCGCCGAAAATCCTCTGGGTGAAAAACGAGGAACCTGAAAATTTCGCGAGAATACGAAAAATCATGCTGCCGAAAGACTATATTGCCTATAAATTGACGGGCGTCCACTGTACCGACGTATCGGATGCATCCGGTATGTTGATTTTCGATGTGAAAAACCGCTGCTGGTCTCAGGAAATGTGCGAGATATGCGGCGTCAAAGAAGAACAGCTTGCGAAAATATACGAAAGCTATGAAACGGTTGGCACAGTGCTTCCGAGTATTGCCCAAGAGCTGGGAATTTCCGAAAACGTTAAAGTGGCGGCGGGCGCGGGAGATAACGCGGCGGCGGCGGTTGGAACGGGAACCGTCGGAGACGGTATGTGCAATATCTCTCTTGGAACGAGCGGCACTATTTTTATTTCCTCTAATAAATTCGGCGTGGATAAATATAACGCCCTCCATGCGTTCGCGCACGCGGACGGACATTATCATCTGATGGGATGTATGTTGAGCGCGGCGTCCTGTAATAAGTGGTGGATGGATGATATCATCGGCACGGACGATTACAGTGGACAGCAGAAAGAGATTACGAAATTGGGCGAAAACCATGTGTATTTTCTGCCTTACTTAATGGGGGAACGTTCCCCGCACAACAACCCGAACGCGAGAGGCACATTTATCGGCATGACAATGGATACGACGAGGGCGGATATGACGCAGGCGGTTTTGGAGGGTGTTGCATTTGCCCTGCGGGATTCCTTTGAGGTAGCAAAATCTCTGGGTATTCAAATAGACAGGACGAAAATCTGCGGCGGCGGCGCGAAAAGCCCGCTTTGGAAGAAAATCATTGCTAATGTCTTAAATTTAAAAGTTGACATTATAGAAAGCGAAGAAGGCCCCGCAATGGGCGGCGCAATGTTAGCGGCGGTTGCCTGCGGCGAATACGCGGACGTGGAGGAAGCGGCGGCAAAGATTGTCAAAGTGGTTGATACGGTAGAGCCGGAAGCGGAGCTAGTGGCAAAATACGAGGCGCGCTATCAGCAGTTTAAGGAAATTTATCCGGCGTGCAAGCCTCTTTTTGATAAGATTCAGTAGAAGAAAGGAGAGTTTAGATGTATGGAAATTAAAAAGATTACAGACCCGGCATTCCGCAAATACGGCAGGGTGATTCAGGGAATCGACTTTGGCGATTTGGTGGAGGCGATTAAGAAAGAGACCCCGTTGCCGGACGGCGTCGCCTATGAACCGTCCATTGCGGCATTGGAGGCGGTGAAAAGCGCAAAAGAACTGCAAAAGCGTACATACGGGGAACTGCCGATTGAGATAGGATACTGTAACGGACACAATTATAAATTAAATGCCATTGAATATCATAGAAGCTCCGAAATCAATGTGGCGGCGACGGATGCGATACTTATTGTCGGTCTGCAGCAGGATATTACGGATGATTTTACGTACGATACTTCTTTGATGGAGGCGTTCCTTGTACCGGCAGGCATGGCGGTGGAGATTTATGCGACAACGCTTCATTATGCGCCGTGCAGCGCGGATGAAAACGGCTTTAAAGTCGGCATTGTGTTACCGGCGGGAACCAATTATCCGCTAACCGAAAAGCATGAGGGCTGGGAGGACGCCTTAATAGCGGCGCAGAATAAGTGGCTGATAGGACACGCAGAGGGCGGTCTGGATGCAGGCGCGCATATCGGTCTGAAAGGAAAAAATTTAGACATCAGAGAATAGGCTAAAATCGAATATTTGTAAATGTACCGGTAGACCCGGTTAAAGGAGGATACATATATGAATAACTTACCAAAAGTAAAAATCGGCATTGTAGCAGTAAGCCGCGACTGCTTCCCGGCATCTTTGGCAGTCAACAGAAGAAAGGCTTTGGTGGAAGCCTACAATAAGGCGTATGATGCAGCGGATATTTATGAATGTCCTATCTGTATCATCGAAAGTGAAATCGATATGGTAAATGCCCTGAAAGATATCAAAGAGCATGGCTGTAACGCACTTTGCGTATATCTTGGCAACTTCGGGCCGGAAATTTCCGAAACGCTGCTTGCGAAACATTTTGAAGGACCGAAAATGTTTGTAGCGGCGGCGGAGGAGTCGCAGAATGACTTGATTCAGGGACGCGGCGACGCATACTGCGGTATGCTGAATGCAAGCTACAACTTAAAGCTTCGTAATGTAAGGGCTTATATCCCCGAATACCCGGTAGGCGATGCGGACGACTGTGCGCAGATGATTCATGAGTTTATCCCGATTGCCCGTGCGGTTGCGGCGCTTTCCAGCTTAAAAATTATTTCTTTCGGACCCCGTCCGCTCAATTTCCTGGCTTGTAACGCGCCGATTAAGCAGCTTTACAATCTGGGCGTTGAAATAGAAGAAAATTCCGAGCTGGATTTGTTTGAAGCGTATAATAAGCATGACGGCGACGCGCGTATTCCGGATGTTGTAAAAGATATGGAACAAGAACTTGGCGCAGGCAATAACAAACCGGAAATTTTACCGAAGCTGGCGCAGTATGAATTGACGCTGTTAGATTGGATTGAAGAACACAAAGGCTATAGAGAGTATGTTGCCATTGCCGGAAAATGCTGGCCTGCATTCCAGACGCAGTTCGGCTTTGTTCCCTGCTATGTCAACAGCCGTTTGACGGGCAGAGGCATTCCGGTTTCCTGTGAGGTTGATATTTACGGATGCTTAAGCGAGTTTATCGGCGAGGCGGTCAGCGACGATATCGTAACCCTGTTGGATATCAATAACTCCGTACCGAAAGATATGTTTAAGGAATCGATTGAAAACAAATTTGACTATAAATTCACGGATACGTTCATGGGATTCCACTGTGGCAATACATGTTCCAAGAAGCTATCCAAGTGCAGCATGGAATATCAGATGATTATGGCAAGAAGCCTGCCGGAAGAAGTAACGCAGGGTACTTTAGAGGGCGATATCGTTCCCGGCGATATCACATTCTATCGTTTGCAGAGTACGGCGGACAACATCCTGCGTGCCTATGTGGCGGAGGGTGAAATCCTTCCGGTAGCGACCAAATCCTTTGGCGGCATCGGCGTATTTGCGATTCATGAGATGGGAAGATTCTATCGTCATGTACTGATTGAGAAAAACTATCCGCACCACGGCGCGGTTGCGTTCGGACACTACGGAAAAGCGCTCTTTGAGGTATTCAAATATATCGGCGTGGAGGTAAGCGAAATCGGTTACAACCAGCCTAAGAATATTCCTTATCCGACGGAGAATCCGTTCTCATAAAAAAAGGCAAAGGCAAAAAAGAAAAGCCCCGAATTTTCGGGGCTTTAGACTTGCGTTTTTACGTTGTCGTATCTAACGTTGTGCCTGCGGCAGCGGCGCTGTAACTTCCCTGGCTGTTATAAGTCTGTCCGCTTAAGGTGTCGCCCTGCGTAGCATAGCGGTAAATCTGGTTGATTCTGTCTGTCATCTTCTCTGCGAAAGAAAATGCTCCTGAATACAGGTTCTTGACATTGCTCATATCAGAATCTTTGAACTTATCCTCATCAATAGAAAGCGTCTTGTCGGAATTTACCGTAACGCCCATTTTGGAGAACGCGCTCTTGTTGTTCTTAATCAGGTCTTTTAAGTAATCCGTCTGCTTAATGACATTGGAGTTTTCACTCTCGGAACCTTTTTTAACAAGCGCATTGTAATCTCTGATTAAAGAGGAGAAGATGTCATATACATCATCCTTATTGTCATTTGTGATGGACATAGAGCCTAACTTCTCAACGGATTTATAAAGTGCGCTTGCTAAAGATGCGGATGTTGCATCTTTTGCAGTCTTGGATGTTCCCACATTGCTGGAAGCGCTGTCCGTCTTATCGCTCTTATTGCTTTCGGATGTGCTTGCGCTGCCCATCGTGCCGGCATATTTTGCCTTGGAGGAGGTAACGGATTCGCCGTCGCCTGCTACACGATAGATTTTGCTTGCCCTGTCAGTTGCCTTATCTGCAAAAGAACCATAGCCCTTGAACAGAGTAATCATGGTCGGAACATTGGAAGCCCCGGTTCTCTCGTTTACTTTCTTGAACGTATCTTCATCAATGGATAAAGTACGGTCTGAATTCATTGTGATGCCGATTTTGGCAAATAACTTATAATTCTGATAAGTAGAGTCGTTCAGAGCGTCAGCCTGTGCCTGAACGGAAGCGTTCTTGCTGTTGGAAGCGCTCTTCATCAGAGAATTATAATCCTTTACGAATGCGGATACCTGATCGTATAATTCGTCGATGTTGTCCACACTGTAATCAAGACTGTTCATCTTTGATGCGGTATCATAAAATTTCTTTGCCGCGCTTGCAGATGCAGCGTCCTTTGTTGTCTTTGAGTTTTTCTTGGCAGTTGCTTCATCTTCCTCAGCTTCGGCTGCTTTCTGTTTTGCATAGTATGCTTTCATCATCTTGCCATAGCTGCCGTTTTTAATGGAAGCATAATCGCTTAACAGGGTGGATGAAGCTGTTCCGCCCGTAGAACTTCCGCCCAATAAGCTGGAATAAATGTTTGATGCGCCGGAATCCAATCCGGAAATGCTAGTTCCCATAAATATCACTCCTTTGATATGAAATAATTTTTTGCGGCATCCGTGCCTGTACCTTGTTAATATCTCTTATGTATATTATTTCGGCATTTGTTAATATTTGTAAAGAGGTAAATTGAAATTTTTTTAATTTTTTATGACATTTTTTATCTCGTTCACAACATTTGCCGGAAAAATTCTTTTCAAAGATTGAAGTATCATAGCATATACTGTACAAATAACCGTGCAGGGTGGGTTTTTTATGGGTAAAAAAAAGAAAACCTGGGATGAGAAAATAAAATTGGCGCTCAATGAGCTGGAGGGAAAAATTGATGATGAAAAACATCGGACGAAGAAAGAGTATCGGAGCAAAAAAGAGTGGAAAAAGGCGGCGTTTCGACAGGATATCATTTCCCACGCCGTTATGTCCGCCGCTTTTATATTGACAACGATTGCCTTGATTCAGGGGATTGCCAAAGTGTTACCGGACTCGATTAGCGTCAGCAATACCGTCAACGGCAGGGAACTTCCTATTTACTGCGTACAGACGGATAAACCGCAGGTTGCGCTGAGTTTCGATGCCGCGTGGGGGAATGAGGATACCGCGAAAATACTGGAAATCTTAAAAAAGCATAACGTAAAAGTAACATTTTTCATGACCGGCGGATGGGTGGAAACCTATCCCGACGACGTAAAGGCAATACTGGCGGACGGCCACGATTTGGGCAACCACAGCGAAAATCATAAGAATATGTCGCAGTTATCCGACAGCGAATGTGAGGAAGAACTGATGGCAGTACATAGAAAAGTGCAGGAACTTACCGGATATGAAATGTTTCTATTCCGTCCGCCCTACGGAGATTATGACAATGATGTCATAAATGTGGCGAAAAAATGCGGTTACTATCCGATCCAATGGGACGTGGACAGTTTGGACTGGAAGGACTACGGCGTGGATTCCATTATCAAGACGGTAACGGAACACAAACATCTTGGCAACGGCAGTATCATCCTCTGCCACAACGGCGCGAAGTTCACGGCAGAGGCATTAGATACGCTGATTACGACATTACAGAAAAAGGGCTATGAGCTTGTTCCGATTTCGGAGCTGATTTATAAAGACAATTACCACCTCGACCACGAGGGGCGGCAGATAGGAATGTAAAAAGTTGTAATTCATATCCAAAAAAGTACGAATGGAGATATGGAAAATGAGTGGAAAATAACAAAAACAATGGATATTAAGAAGAATTGGTGGTATTATAATTATGTAAGCATAATTCGGATGATGAAAAGGGTGATTTTATGGAGTTAGAGCAAAGAAATAAACCAGATATGATAGAATCTGACAGCAGACTTTTTGAAGAGTTGGATAAGGGTATAGATTCTATGGAAAACGACCGCACGATTCCGCATGATAAAGCAATGCAAATGATACGGGAAAAATTAAAGGAATATGCAATATAGTATAATAGAGACGATAGAGGCTGTAGATGATGTTATCAATTTTGCATCGTATATGATGCGAAAATTTAAAAATAACAAGGCAGCCGATGATTTTCTTAACAGATATGATAATGAAGTACAGAAACTCAGATTTTTCCCAACTGGCTATCGTGGGATTGGCATGGAATATCGGGGGTATGAAATCAGAATCAAGCCATTCGGTACATACAATATTTTCTTCGTTATTGACAATGAGGAACAGGAAGTCGTCATATTGAGAGTACTCAAAGATAGACAAAACTGGAATGCTATTTTACAAATCAATACGACTTATCATTTTGATGGGGAATGATTATAAAAACAATCATTATAAGGTTGTTTCTAGGTTTAACGAAAGAGTAGTCTTATGGCTGCTTTTTCGTGTTTTTAGAAAACTATATTTTTATTTTATTGAAATGTTTTAGACAAGGCATACAATAAAAATGGGAACTTTTTAAACAAAATGTAGAACATATGGAAAAGATACATGATTTGAGGGTGTGCAGTATCTTGATATACTTTTTATTTCACTCTAAACTTCCTCCCCAAATCTGCCGATATATATGATAATCTACTAATTTGTCCGTTCTGCCTGCATAAGGTGGCGCGGATAGATAACGGACTGATAACGCGGTAAAAGGAATTACCGTCACGGCAACGACAGCAGCATCAGGGAGGATGATAGTATGGGCATGCAAATCGGTACGGTCAGTACCAAAGGGAACACAACTTATATCACTTTAAAAAACAAAGACGGGAGTACGATGGGAACGCTTGCGGTTACCAAGGCGACCCGGGCAAAGACGAAGAAGAAAAAGCTGACATATAATTTTAAGAAAGTATCTAATAGAATTATGGCTTCTAAAACCTCGTCACATGCGAACAAAGCGGTAAGAGAGGCACGGGGGGAACTTGTGCAGCTTCTTATGAAGCAAAAGAGCGGCGATTATGATGAGAAAGCGGTCAGCGACGCGATTACCCATGCAAGGGCGATAGAGCGGGTAGCAAAAAAACACAGGAAGCATATCGAGGAAGAGGAACGGGCAAAGCAGACAAATTCCGGTATGACGGAAGAGACAGAAGAAGAGGAAGAAACTCTCGAAGAGGAAGAAGTAGAAGAAACAGAGCAAGCGCAGCAGCAGGCACAGGCACAACAGCAGCAACAGCAGGCGGAACGCGCAGCAAGAGAGATGGAGCAGCTTGCCCAGGAGATAGAGCAGATGTTAAGGGAATCCGAGGAAGCCATGAACGAACTTGCGGATGAACTGATGAGCAGCGCTTCCTGTGAGCATATGGATGATGATGATATTGAGCAGATGAAAAAGCGGCACAGGTCGGAAGAACTGCGCGATATCATGGAAGCCGACATGAAATATTTAAAAGCCTTGTTTGACCGGCTTGCCAAAGAAAAACAGGCAAACGCAAGCGGCGCAGACTCCTATTCTTCATCGGATTCTGCGAATACGAATAGTTCCTATCCGATAAGCGGCGTCTCTTTAGAGATTGCCGGTGTGGATGTGCCGGTGGAAACCGCCGCCGCGCCCGTTCCGGCAGAGGGCGGCTGTGTGGATGTTTCTTTATAGTTTGTGAAATGGATGATTGTGAAACGCCTTTGATAATACATGGTATAAGGATAACATATACAATCCATAAGCGGGTACTGTGAGACCGTCGGTGATTACATGCGGTACTTTCGCATGTTATGCACCGCTACGGTTGAACGGTAGCGAAAGCGGCCCGCGTTGGACTGTATATGTTATTCGTAGATGGCATTTTATATAGGCGTTTCACAATTATCTGTTATAATGTATGAAAAAGAAAAGGAGCAGCAGACACTATGAAATTTTCGGAAATGACTTATACCCGCCCCGATGCGGACGAAATGAAAAAGCAATTATCAGAGTTGATAGAACGCATGAAAAACGCGGCGGACTATGAAAATGCGAAAGCCGTTTTTTTGGAAAAAGAAAAACTGGTAAAGAATATCGAGACACAGTCCACGCTTGCCCATATCCGACATGACATTGATACGCGCGATAAGTTTTATGATGACGAGATGCAGTTTTGGAGTGCGGTTATGCCGGAGTTGGAGGAATATCTCCAGACATGGAATCTGACGATGTTAAAAAGCCCGTTCCGTCCCGATTTTGAAAAAGAATATGGAAAACTCATGTTTTTGAATACGGAAATAGAGTTAAAAACATTTTCGCCGGATATCATTCAGGAGATGCAGAAAGAAAATGACTTAAAGCAGGAATACAGTAAACTGCTTGCGTCGGCGCAGATTCCGTTTGAAGGCGGGGTATATACGATTTCCCAGATGTCGCCTTTTAAGACGGATAAAGATGATGCGCGCCGTCTTGCCGCATGGAAAGCGGAGGGGCAGTGGTATAAAGATAATCAGGCTAAACTTGACAGTATTTATGACGAATTGGTGCATCTGCGTGATGCGATGGGCCGTAAACTCGGTTACGACGGTTATACGCAGCTTGGTTATTACAGGATGCAGCGCAACTGTTATACGAAAGAGGACGTGGAGAAATTCCGCGCCGCAGTAGTGAAATATCTGGTGCCGGTAGCAAGTGAAATTTATAAAGAACAGGCAAGGCGTTTAGGAAAAGAGTATCCGATGAGCTTTGCGGATAACGCGTTATCTTTCCGCTCCGGCAATGCAAGACCTTCCGGTACGCCGGATGATATTTTAGCGCAGGGAAAGAAGTTTTATGATGAGTTAAGTCCGCAGACAAGCGAATTTTTCCGCACGATGTTAGACGGAGAACTACTGGACGTGCTGTCTACGGAGGGCAAGGCAGGCGGCGGATACTGCACTAGCATTCCTGATTATGAAGTGCCTTTCATTTTTGCTAACTTCAATGGAACGCAGCATGACGTGGAAGTCGTTACCCACGAGGCGGGACATGCGTTTGCGGCGTGGATGAACCGTGACCGTGTGCCGTTATCAACGGTATGGCCGTCTCTTGAAGCGTGTGAAGTGCATTCCATGTCGATGGAGTTTTTTGCGTGGAATTGGGCGGAGGGCTTTTTCGGAGAAGATACCCGTAAGTTTTACTATTCGCATCTCTCCGACGCTCTGACGTTTATTCCCTATGGTACGATGGTAGACCATTTCCAGCATAAAGTATACGAAAATCCGAATATGACGCCCGCGCAGCGTCACGCGGTCTGGAAAGAACTGCTTGGCGTCTATATGCCGTGGATGCGTCTGAACGGGGAGATTCCTTTCTATACCGACGGCGAGGGCTGGCAAAGGCAGCATCATATTTATGAGAGTCCTTTCTATTATATTGATTATTGTCTTGCACAGACAGTCGCGCTGCAGTTCTGGGCAAGAATCCAGAAAGATGCGAAAGCGGCGTGGGAGAACTATATGGCGTATACGAAACAGGGCGGCAGCGCCGTATTTACGGAACTGTTACAAAATGCCGGACTGGATAATCCGTTTGAAGAAAAATGCCTGAAAGAAGTCTGCGCCGCGGCGCGTCAGTGGTTGGAGGCATACGATTTAAAAGGGCTGGCATAATTATGGCGGATAAAAAAACGCAGGACAGGGAAAAAAAGGAGAGGAAAAGCTATCTCCGTGATTTTGAAGAAAAGGCGGACGGCAGTTATGTCTATACGGGGAAAATGTGGCGTGCTGATGAGACGGCGCGCCGCCGTCTCTTGATAAAATTATGGGCGCTGCAGATAGTCATGCTGTCTGTGGCAATTCTGCCCGGCTTTGTGACGACGGCGGGACTTTTAAATACTTTTTATGTTATCATACCTTATGTGTTCTGGCTCATGTCTGATTTTGTTCTTGCATATACGCTTGGAAGTATGACTTTTGGAGGCAATCCGCTTAAGGATTATATTTATGAAAAAAGCGTGTTACGTTATCCGTTTCGCGTTATGCTGCCGCTTGCGGGCGCGGCGTTGACAGCTTTGGGACTGTTTGTCTTTTTGCTTAGAGGCGGTAAGGGAGAGGGCAAAGCCGTATGTTTTGTCTGTTGTATCATACAGATTATTGCGTCTTTTTTAGCGGGGAGAAGCGGTATTTCCGATATTTGGGAGGACTGACAAATCCATGGAATTGTTGATTTTTTATTGACGTGAAACGTAATTCTATGTAAAATAAACGAGTAATGATTATAGAAAGGGAGGTTTTATAATGAAAAAATTTTCAAGTGCAAAGAAGTTTCTTGCAGTGCTTTTGACAATGTCAATGGCATTTTCATTAGCAGCCTGTGGTTCCGACGGGGGGGGCACTACCCCGGTTGAAGAAACACCTGACAACACTGCCACAGAGACGACAGAGACAACGAAACCGGAAGAAAATACGGCTTCTGACAGTTCAGATGCTGCACCGGCAAACGATACGCTTGTAGCAAGCGTGGAACAGGGATTGGAGGGAAAATTTTCCCCGTATTTCTCATTGGCGGCAAACGACACTATGATTGACGAGATGACTCTTGTTTATACTCTGGAAGTTGACCGCGTGGGCAATCCTATTTTGAACGGTATCGAGGGTGAGACGCGTTCTTACAACGGAACCGACTACACATATTATACGGCGTCCGATATTGTGATTACGGAAAATGAGGACGGTACGGTATACTATGATATGACAATCCGTGATGACATCCAGTTTACGGACGGCACAACAGCGGATATTGATGACGTTATTTTTGGTATGTATGTTGAGCTTGACCCTACTTATGACGGTAATGCGGTGCTTTACTCTACGTCAATCGAGGGTATCGAAGAGTACCGCAGCGGCGTTGACCCGCTCTATAACCTTTTGATAGAGGCAGGCGAAGACAATACGGACTTCACATATTGGGATGAGGCAACACAGACGGCTTTCTGGTCTGAGGGTTTACCGGCAGCGGGAGAAGCGTTTGCACAGTCCATTTTGGATTACTGTATTAATAACGGTTATGCAAGCGAGGGCGACCCGGTGGAAGCGATTACGCCGAACTGGGGATTTGAGACGCCTGCAGGCGCGACTGCATTGGATTTCTTCAACGTGATGTTGGAGCAGTACGAGGGCGATTACAATAATCTCTCCGATACGGAGCAGGCAAGCGGCGGTTTATGGAGTTTCCTTGACCCTGCTTATCAGGTAGGTGTTGAAACAGGCAATTCCGCGCCGAATGTATCCGGTATCATCCGTACAGGCGACTATTCCATGCGTGTTGTTTCCACGAAAGTTGACGCAACGCTGATTTATCAGTTACAGATTCCGATTTCACCGATGCACTATTACGGTGACGAGAGTTTATATGATTATGAAAACAACAGCTTCGGATTCCCGAAAGGTGATTTATCCGGTGTAAAAGAAAAGACAGGAAAGCCTTTGGGAGCAGGTCCTTACATTTTCCAGGACTATTCTAATGGCGTTGTATATATGGACGCAAACCCGAATTATTTCAAGGGCGCGCCTAAGATTGCACATTTGAATTTCATGGAAGCTGCCGAGGCGGATAAGGTAACGGGTATTACGGCAGGCACTATGGATATTACAGACCCGAGTTATTCTATGGACGTAGCGAATCAGGTTACAGATATCAACGGCGGCAACGCTGACTTGGACGGTTCCGTTATTACGACGCGTTTGATTGATTACCGTGGTTACGGTTATATAGGTCTTGCGGCGAAGAATGTATGCGTTGGCGGCGACCCCGCTTCCGAAGAATCCCGCAACCTGCGTAAGGCAATCGCTACCGTTATCGCGGCATATCGTGACGAGGGTGTGGATTCCTATTATGGAAATACGGCGTCCGTTATTAACTACCCGATTTCCAATACTTCATGGGCGGCGCCTCAGGTTACGGACGACGGATATCAGATTGCTTATTCTACGGATGTAAACGGAGACCCGATTTATACGGACGGCATGTCCACAGAGGATAAATATGCGGCGGCATTGGAAGCGGCATTGGGCTTCTTTGAGGCGGCAGGCTATACGGTAGAAGACGGTAAGGTAACGGCGGCTCCGGAGGGCGCGAAATTAGAGTATCAGGTTAATATCGGCGGAGGCGGCGCAGGCGACCATCCGACATTCTTAATTTTAAAGAATGCCAGCGACGCTTTTGCAAGCATCGGTATCACACTGACAGTCAATGACCTTGCGAATGCCAACGATTTGTACGCTTCTTACCAGACAGGCGCTGCCGATATGTGGTGTGCGGCATGGCAGGCAGGAACCGACCCGGATATGTACCAGTTATATCACAGCTTAGGTTCTACTAACTACTATCAGATTGAAGATTCGGATTTGGATGAGTTAATCGAGGCAGGTCGTCTTTCCACAGACCAGACTTACCGTAAAGGCTTATATAAAGCCGCAATGGAAATCATTATGGACTGGGGCGTAGAGCTTCCGGTTTACCAGCGTTCCGAATGTGTTATGATGTCTACCGAGCGCGTAAAAACAGATACGCTTCCGAATGATATGACGCCGTATTTGTCATGGCAGCAGGAAGTACAGAATATTGAAATGTATTAATGAAATAGACGAACAAAGATGTTCCCTGCTCCATTGGGGCAGGGAATTTTTATAAGAATAAGAAGGAGGGATTTATTTGCGTAACTATATTATCAAGCGCGTTCTGTTATCCATCCTTATCCTCTTTAGCGTGACATTCATTATCTACGCTATTCTGCGATGTCTGCCCGCTTCTTATGTGGAAACGATGGCAATGCAGCTTTCTACGGCTCCGGGCGCGAAGCCCTATGAAGAGTGGATTGCACAGTTGAATGCTTCTTACGGATTGGATAAGGGAATTATTGCAGGTTATTTTACATGGTTAGGAGATTTTGCCAGAGGAAACTTCGGAGACAGCTGGAAATTTACGGTTCCTGTTATTGAGAAGTTCAAAGACGTCATATGGCTCTCTTTCATTATGGCTGCAATCGCTTTTGTTTTGGAACTGGTTATTGCGATACCGCTTGGCATTATTGCTGCAACCAGACAGTATTCGAGAGCGGATTATGCGATTACGGCAGGCGCTTTGATAGGTATTTCGTTACCGCCGTTCTTCTTTGCCACACTATTAAAATTAGTTTTTGCAGTGAAACTGCAATGGTTTGACGTATCAGGCCTGGTCGGCCGTACGTTTGCCCAGATGACTTCATGGGAACAATTCATGGATAAGGCGTATCACCTTGTACTTCCGATTGCAACGCTTGTCATTACTTCTATCGGCGCCTTAATGCGTTATACAAGAACGAATATGTTAGAAGTCATGAATGCGGATTACATAAGGACGGCAAGGGCAAAAGGGTTAAGTGAAAATAAAGTTATTTATAAACATGCTTTTAGAAATACATTAATTCCGTTAGTAACAATTATAGGCGGTTCACTGCCCGGATTATTCTCCGGCGCGCAGATTACGGAAACATTGTTTTCAATTCCGGGAATCGGATGGACTTCCTATCAGGCTATGGTTATCGGCGATATACCGTTCACCATGTTCTATATGACATTTATTGCAGTTTTAACTTTGGCAAGTAATCTGCTTACCGATATTATGTATGCTGTGGTAGACCCCCGCGTACGCATCGCATAGAAAGGAGGAATACGGATGTCTGATAATAAAGAGCAAAACACACAAACTAGCGGCGCAGAGCAGGAAACATTATCCTTAAATGATGACCGCCGCGTGAAAACGCTTTCGCCCGGCGCACTGGTTATGAAGCGTTTCTTTCGTAACCGCCTTGCTGTGTTGGGGCTTATTATGCTTGCCGTAATGTTCCTGTTTTCTTTCGTGGGCGGTATGGTTTCCCCATATGGGCAGGATGAGCAGTTTTATACTTATACTTACCTTGAAAAAGAGTATGTAGGCGTAACCAGAAATGAAGATTTCCGCTATATTTCCGATGATGGAGCGGATTTTAGCTCGGCGGCGCAGGCGCAGTTTTTAATGGCGCAGATGATGGGTAAGACAGAATTTGAATATAAAGATGTAAATTATGAAGTCGCACAGGAAGGTCAGGACTTTTATGCGATTTCCGTAGATGGCGTCGTGATTGCGATTGCCTATAAAGATATTGTCAACGCTTCGGACGGCGTTCCTGAACTGACTTTTGCCACGAAACATGCGGCACTGCAGTTATATACCAATGGAGAGACAGGCTCTTTTAACGCCGACGGACAGGATTATACATTGGACGAGGAGGGCAATATCATTCTTGGGGAAGAAGTGATGGGATATATCAGCCGCTTCGTTGTACAGTCAAGGGAAAACGGCGTTGTGATTCCCAGGGATTTTAAAGAAAAACTGGAGGAAGTCCTCGACGAGGACGGAACGGAATTTGCCTATACTGGTATGGACGGCGAAGAACATAATTACACAATTACTTATGATGCTTCCGCTAAGGTATGGTCCGTTATGCAGGAGACAGAGACTTATGTATACAGTCAGTATGAATCGCCGTCCGTATCACATCCGTTAGGTACGGACGCAAACGGTATGGATATGCTGACCCGCTTGATGTACGGCGGAAGAGTATCTTTGATTATCGGATTTATTGTTGTCATTATAGAGACGCTGCTGGGCGTTATTCTCGGCGGCCTTTCCGGCTATTTTGGCAGATGGGTCGATAATCTGATTATGCGTATTGTGGATATCTTCTATTGTATTCCGTCTCTGCCGCTTATCATTATCTTAGGCGCGGCGATGGACGGTATGCGTGTTGACCCGCAGATTCGTATGTTCTATCTGATGCTGATTCTTGGTTTTTTGGGATGGCCGAGTATTGCGAGACTGGTCCGCGGACAGATACTTTCCCTGCGCGAACAGGAGTTTATGACGGCAACGGAAGCGTGTGGTATCCGCGTTTCCCGCAGAATTTTCAAGCATCTGATTCCCAATGTTATCCCGCAGCTTATCGTTACCTGTACGATGAACCTTGGTTCGGTCATGCTGACGGAAGCGACGCTGTCTTTCCTTGGACTTGGCGTGAAGTTCCCGTTTGCATCATGGGGAAATATTATTAATGACGTAAATAATTCCTATGTTTTGACTACTTACTGGTTCATTTGGATTCCGGCAGGCGTCTGTCTGCTCATTGCCGTACTGGGATTTAACTTTGTAGGCGATGGTCTGCGCGATGCTTTTGACCCCAGAATGAAGCGTTAAGGAGGGAAATGATTATGGCTAAGAATAAACCGGAGGGGTATCTTTCAGGAAAAGAGTCCCGCAGGATTTCAAAAGAAAACCGCCGCATTACGAATCAGTTTGAGAAAGAGCGTAAGCGCAAGAACGTACCGGAATCGGAATATACGGTGACGATGCATGATGAAAATAACGCCGTAGAGTTTGATAATCTCCATACTTATTTCTTTACTGACGTAGGTACGGTAAAATCCGTAGACGGCGTTACATTTGAAGTGCCGATTGGTAAAACTGTCGGTGTTGTAGGAGAATCCGGCTGCGGAAAATCCGTTACGAGTCTGTCTCTGATGCAGTTAATACAGCGTCCGCAGGGACAGATAGTGGAGGGGGAAATCCGGCTTAATTTAGGAAACGGCAAGGCGTATAATATTGCGAAAACGCCAAATGAAAAGATGATGAATCTGCGCGGCAACTATATTTCCATGATTTTTCAGGAGCCTATGACAAGCTTAAACCCGGTATTCCGTATTGGCGAGCAGCTGGACGAAGTGATTTCCCTGCATGACGGTGAGGGCAAGAGCAAAGAGGATGTAAAAGCGCGTACGATTGAACTGCTGGAAATGGTCGGCATTGCCAACAGCGAGGGCGTGTATCAGATGTACCCGCATGAGCTTTCCGGCGGTATGCGCCAGCGTGTGATGATTGCCATGGCGCTTGCATGTAATCCGAAGATTATTATAGCGGACGAGCCGACAACGGCGCTGGACGTTACGATACAGGCACAGATTTTGGACTTGCTGCGGAATATGAAGAATAAAATAAATTCTTCTATTATGCTGATTACGCACGATTTGGGCGTTATTGCGGAAATGGCTGATTATGTAGTGGTTATGTATGCCGGACGCGTTGTGGAAAAAGGGACGGTACACGATATCTTTTCCAATCCCGCACATCCTTATACGATTGGACTGATGGCGTCGAAACCGGTTGTCGGCAAGCAGGTGGACAGACTCTATTCCATTCCCGGAAAAGTGCCTAACCCTGTTAATATGCCCAATTACTGCTATTATAAAGACCGCTGTGAAATGTGCGTAGAGGGCTGCCAGGGAGAATATCCTGGGGAAATCAGCTTATCCGACACACACAAAGTCAGTTGTTACCGTTTTTATGATGGAAAGGGGGAAAAATAAATGTCCGGTGAAAATATGATGATAGAAAATGAATATACCCCTGTTACTTATGACCCGCAGTATATTTTGATGGTTAATGCCCTGAAAAAATATTTTCCGATTAAAGGCGGTATGATTTCTAAAACCGTAGGTTATGTAAAAGCCGTAGACGGCGTCACTTTTAATTTAAAGCGCGGTACGACAATGGGGCTTGTAGGGGAGTCCGGCTGCGGCAAGACGACGACGGGACGCACGATTTTACGGCTTTCCGGTGAAAAGACCGGAGGAGAAGTCTTATTTAACGGCAAAGAGGTCTACGACCTTTCCAATAAAGAAATGCGCGCTATGCGTACGAAAATGCAGATTATTTTTCAGGACCCGTTTTCCAGTTTGTCTCCGAGACTGCCGGTTGGTGAGATTATCGGCGAGGCAGTCAGGGAACACGGACTGGTAAGCAAGGCGGAGTTTGACGATTATATCGACCAGGTTATGGATAACTGCGGTCTGCAGCCTTTTCATAAAACGCGTTATCCGCATGAGTTTTCCGGCGGACAGAGACAGCGTATCTGTATTGCGCGCGCGCTTGCCCTAAATCCGGAATTTGTAGTTTGTGACGAGCCGGTATCGGCGTTAGACGTTTCCATTCAGGCGCAGATTATCAACTTGTTAAAAGACTTACAGGAGCAGTATAAACTGACGTATTTGTTTATTTCCCACGATTTAAGCGTTGTGGAGCATATATCCGATACGGTGGGCGTTATGTATCTGGGTAATCTGGTGGAATACGGCGATACAAAGGATATTTTCAAAAATCCGCTGCATCCGTATACGAAAGCGTTGTTTTCCGCAATTCCGATTCCCGACCCTGATGTGAAGATGAACCGTATCGTCTTGGAGGGAACGATTCCGTCTCCGGCGAATCCGCCGTCGGGCTGTAAATTTCATACCCGCTGCGCAAACTGCATGGAGAAGTGTAAAACGGAAGCGCCGGTGCAGAAAGAAATTGAACCCGGCCACTATGCAGTATGCCACCTGTATGACGAAGCATGAGGCGGGATAACTTTGAAGATGACGGACGCACGGTTGCCGATATGAGTGCGCTGGAAAGCGCCGGACTTTTCCGCAGGCGTTCCCATTCTTCACAAACAGAGAAAAAATCCGTTCATAATGATGAAAACGCAGCGCATCCGTGGGAGGATGCGCCGTTTAGCTGGAAAGAACGGCTGCATTATATGGGAGTGGCGCTTGGTGCTGCGCTCTCTATTGCGTTCGTTCTGCTGGCGGGTATGGCGTTTCTTATTTGGTTGCTGACGTTGTATGCGTAGATTTTTGTTTGGTAAATTGTTAAGTTTTGGAACGAGGATGATGATGAGGAAAAAGAATCTATTGTATATGTATGTAATAAATTGTCTGCCGCTGCTTTTCTGTATTATAGGATTTATGGGAGGAGCGCTATTGAACTTTCTGTGTATGCCTGTCTTACAGTTGGTATTGACGGGGCTGAATTTTAAATACTCTTCTCATTGCGGATGGCTTTTTCTATTGGAAATTCACATGTGGATTATGTCCATAGCAGGAATTGCTGCAAGTACTTGGCTGTGGTATCATCGGATATCCTCTGATTCGCTAACAATATATGTCGGCATTGTAGAGTGCCGGATGGACACAGTTTATATGGCAGTATTGGGTCTTATGGCAGTAATTGCGTGGATATTGTCAAAGAGGTGGAAGCAAAAAAATGAGAAAGACAATATTAGTTGTAGATGACGATGTTTATATAGGGGATATGCTGCAGGAGACGCTTTCGCAGGAGGGATACCGCGTACTGCGCGCTTATTCCGGTTCAGAAGCGCTGTTACGGTTATCTGCTGATAGACCCGACCTGATTCTTTTGGATTTAATGCTGCCGGGGTTAAACGGGGAGGATATTCTTCCGGCGATAAAGGGGATTCCGGTGATTGTAGTAAGCGCGAAAGCCGATGTGGATGATAAAGTATCTCTGCTCCTTGGCGGCGCGGCGGATTATGTGACAAAGCCGTTTGACATGAAAGAGCTGTTAGCGAGAATCGAAGTGCAGCTTAGAAAATCCGCTACAGGCAGTACAGATGATACAAATGCTACAGGCGGCAGGGATAATATATTACGGTTTGACGATATTATATTAGATACCGACGCTCACAGCGTATGCGTGGGAGAAAAGGCTGTGAAGTTGACGAGGACAGAATATGCGATTTTAAAGCTGTTTATGAAAAATCCGTCGCAGGTCATTCCCAAATCGACAATACTGGAACGTATCAGCGAGGATACGCCGGACTGTATGGAAAACTCTTTAAAAGTCCATATCAGCAACCTCAGGAGGAAACTGAGAGAGGCAGGAGGAAAGGATTATATAGAATCCGTCTGGGGCATTGGCTTCAAGATGACTTAACCATTTCTTAACTTTTTTCTTAACCGCTTTCTTAACCATTATTCTGTACAATGTGAATGTAAAAAATATGTCGCATTGACAGAAAGGATGATTTCTATGGAATATGTTCTACAAACTCACGAATTATGTAAAAACTATCAGCACTTTAAAGCCTTAGACGGACTTTCCATGAATGTGCCGAAAGGGGCGGTCTATGGATTCGTCGGGCAAAACGGCGCAGGTAAAACGACGCTGATACGCATTATCTGCGGGCTGCAAAAGCCCTCGTCGGGTACTTATACCTTATACGGCACAGACAGCGGGGAAAAGCAAATTGTAAAGGCAAGAAGGCGTATGGGCGCGATTGTGGAGACGCCGTCGCTGTACCACGATATGACCGCTGTAGAGAATCTTAAAATGCAGTACCGTATTTTGGGGATGCCCTCTTTTACGGGAATAGCGGAACTTCTAACACTTGTCGGGCTGGAAGATACCGGCAAAAAGAAGGTAAGGGATTTTTCGCTTGGTATGCGCCAAAGGCTGGGTATTGCGGTTGCGCTTGCCGGAGACCCGGATTTTCTGGTACTGGATGAACCGATAAACGGACTGGACCCGCAGGGCATTATCGAGATGCGGGAACTGATTTTGCGATTAAATAGGGAACAGCAGATTACAGTCTTAATTTCCAGCCATATTCTGGATGAACTTTCCCGTCTTGCCACGCATTACGGTTTTATTGATAAGGGGCGTATTGTCAGGGAACTCAGCGCAGGAGAATTGGAAGATTCCTGTAGAAAGTGTATGCGTCTGGAAGTGACTAATATCGGCGCGCTTGCCCGTGTTCTGGACGATAAACGGATAGAATATACGGTTATTTCTGACGCCGTGGCGGATGTGTTTGCCGATATTAATGTGACGGAACTTGTTTTGGCGTTAAAAGAGGCAGACTGCGACGTTCTCTCCATCAAGGAGCGGGATGAAAGCCTGGAAAGCTATTATATCAATCTGGTAGGCGGTCAGACAGAACGGAAAGGGGGAAATAGGAATGAGTAAGCTGCTTTATGCAAACTGGATAAGAGCAATCAAAAGCAGGATTTTCTGGATTACGGAGATTTTTTTGATTGGATACAGTATTTTCATCTATGCTATGGGGTATGTCAACATCAGGAACGGGATTGTGCCGCTCAGTTCCGGCTGGACGCTCTATTTTTTCAATGAGATGCTGTTCTTTTCTGCGCTGACGGCGGTTTTCGTGCCATTTTTTATCGGCGTGGAATATGGCGACGGTACCATTAGAAATAAATTTGCCGTAGGACATACAAGAAATGCGGTCTATCTGTCCAATTTTATTATCTGCTGTGTCGTAGGCTTGATACAGTTTGCCACCTATTCAATAACATCCGTTTTTGCGGGACGGTTGTTTATAGGACGCGCCGCGCTTACGGGCATGACGCATCCTGGGTGGCGGTTTTTTTATAGTCTGCTCGTTATATTGGTTTATGCGGCGGTTTTCTCCATGCTGGCAATGCTGGACAGCAACAGGACGCGGACGGCGGTTGTGGGGCTGCTGCTGGTACTTGTCTATGTGATGCTGATGAGTCAGATATACGCGGATTTGCAGCAGCCGGAGAGGACGAGCAGGGCAGTTATGACGCAGACGGGTGAAATGGAATGGGAAGAGGATATTCCGAACAGTAAATATGTAGGCGGAACCAAAAGGACTGTCTATGAATGGATTGACGCTTTTCTTCCGGCGGACCAGGCGATGTATATTATAGACCCGGAGGCTTCTTTTTCCATGAAAGCGCCGCTTTGCCTGCTGGGAGAGGCGATACTGGCGGTCGGCGCGGGAATGTATGTTTTTAGGAAAAAAGAAATTAAATGACGTTATAATATTATATCAAATATTATAGTAACAGGGGTGTTATGAAATGGGTATGGAAGTTTGGCTGTGGGCGGTTATTATAATACTAACAGGTGTTATTTTTGTTTTATGTATGAAAATATATGCCTTACAAAAAGCGGCAAAGGAAATACAGGAGGAATTGACGGAGAAACTCACGGTCGAAACCAATACCCTTATCAGCATTTCATCCCGCGATAAACGGATGCGCAGGCTGGCGGAAACGCTCAATGAACAACTGCGCATTCTCCGTGATAAAAGGCATGATTATATGCAGGGCGATTTACGCTTAAAAGAGGCGGTAACGAATATTTCCCACGATATCAGAACGCCGCTGACGGCGATTTGCGGTTATCTGGAACTGCTGCGGAAACTGCTGGCGCAGATGGGAGAAGAGAATGGGAAGGATGACAGGCTGGAGGCGGCAGAGCGTTATCTGGATATTATGGAAAACCGCACCGGAGTTTTAAAACGCCTGACAGAGGAGCTTTTGCAATATTCCGTTGCCGCATCCAAAGAACAGGAATTACTGTATGAGGATGTGATTTTAAATCATGTTTTGGAGGAAAGTATTTCCGCTTATTATGCCATCTTAAAAGATGCAGGAATTACACCTGTTATAAAAATGCCGGAAAACGATGTTAAATCCAGATTAAATAAAGACTCACTCTCGCGCATCCTTGGGAATATCATAGGAAACGCGATAAAATACAGTAACGGCGATTTGCAGATTGCATTATCGGAAAACGGGGAGATGACGTTTGCCAATTATGCCCCTGAGCTGGACGAGGTACAGGTTGGAAAGTTGTTCGACCGTTTTTATACGGTGGATACGGCGGCAAAATCGACGGGCATAGGGCTGTCGATTGCCAGAACGCTGACGGAGCAGATGGGCGGCACGATTAGCGCCGATTACGAGGAGGGAATGCTTTGTATCAGGCTTTTATTTTCGTAAAATACTTGCATCTTATAGCCTTGTTCACTTATAATTAATGATAGATAGGATAAGCTGAAAGGGCGAAGTATTATGGGAAAAATACAAAAAAGAACGCTTAACAGAACAGTCGGGTTTCTTACGCTTATGTTTGTGATGACGCTTCTGGTGTTCGGAGGGAACATTAGGACGGTACGGGGAGCGGAAAAACGTACGGTTCGAGTTGGTTTTTTCCCCATGGAAGGTTACAATGAGACCAGAGAGGACGGCAGCCGCACAGGTATGGATGTGGAGTATCTGGAGGCGCTGTGCGACTATGTCAACTGGAATATTGAGTATGTAGAGTGCGAAAGCTGGGATGACGCCCTGACGATGCTTTCGGCAAAACAGATAGATTTGGTCGGTTCTGCGCAGTATTCCCAGGAGCGTGCCGAGCGGTATCAGTATGCGGATTTAGCCAGCGGATATACCTTTGGTGTGCTTGCGGTAAATAGCGGCAGCAGTTTTGCCTATGAGGATTTTGACGCCATGAAAGATGTTTCTTTCGGCATTGTGGGCAATTATATACGAAAAGACGAGTTTTATGAATATATGGCGGATAATGGGATTTCTTCTCCCAAAGTAAAGGAGTATGAAAGCACGGCGGCTCTGCAGGCGGCGCTGGACGCGGGGGAGATAGATGTTTTTGTACATTCTCTGACGGAGGTAAAAAAAGGACAGCGTGTGGTCGGCAGATTTGCGCCTATGCCTTTTTATTACATAACCTATCAGGGCAACAATGATTTGATGAGAGAGCTTAACCAGGGAATAGCGGACGTGAAGATGAACCGGCCGGGTCTGGAAAATGAGCTGATGGTCAAGTATTATGACAGCAGATTGGATCAGACGATTTTACTGACTAATGGCGAGAAACAGTATATTGCGGAACAAGGAACGCTGACCGTAGGATATTTAGACGATTGCTACCCATTTTCTTATGAAAATGAGGGGAACTATATGGGACTTTCCAGACAGGTGTTGGAGGAGGTCTCTGTGAGTACGGGCATGATTTTCAAGTATGTGAAATTGGAAAGCATGGAGGAGGCTAAGAAAGCTTTAAAAGCCGGCAGTATTGATATTTTAAGCTATTGTGGAGAGGCAGTTCAGCGTATGCAGTCAGATGGCTTGGCTTCCACAAAGGAGTACGCCCAGGTGCCTCAAGTCATTATTATGAAAAAGAATGACAAATCTGATTCGATAAATGTCTTAGCGGTGGAAGAAAGCGGCGCTTTTGGGGCTGCAGTGCAGAATTTCATCGATGAGAATACGCAGCTTTTGCTCTATCCTACGCAGCTTGAGAACCTGAATGCGGTGATGTCCGGCGAAGCGGACGCCGCCATATGCGACGGGTATCTGGCGGAGTATCTGCTCGGTTCCCAGCTTCGTTTCAACAAGATGGAGATTCACAGTGTATTAAGCGACGTCCACAGTATTTGTATGCTTGTGGCTGACGACGAGGATTCGCCGCTTCTTGATATTTTAAATAAAGAGCTGCTTGAGGTCAGCGACAAGATGGTCAATGACTATATGCTGCAGGATAATTTCTATTCCAAGATGAGTATGGCGAACTTTATCAGCGACCATAGCATTTCCATTATCCTTATCGTGTTGTGCAGCGCTGCCGCAGTCATTCTGGTGCTGTTCTTTTTACTGCGTAACAGTATACGCGTTCAGAAGTTGATGTATAAAGATACAGAATTTAATGTTTGGAATCTTAATTATTTGAGGTATCGGGCGGCACAGAAACTTGCCGCGGACAAAAACAGTAATTACGCCGTTGCCTATACGGATATCGGACACTTTAAGAGTTACAATACGCTGTATGGCTGGGATGCGGGACAGCGTATATTGGAAATAGTCATTGAAATCCTTTCTGAAGAAACGGACGATAAAAACGAACTTTATGCCAGAAGCTATGGAAGCCATTTTGTACTATTTATGAAGTATGAAGATGTGGAAGCGCTGCGGAGCCGTTTGATGAATATTGCAGACAAAATATCTTTACGGATTCATGAGAAAGCAGATACCCATATGTCGCTGGCTATCGGGGTAGGATGTCTGGAAAATGGGGATGACGATTTACAGCGCGCCTTGTCTGAAAGTATACAACTGGTAGATTCTTTAAAGAACAGCTACGGCAATGCGGTACAGATTTATGACGACAAGTTGCGGACGCAGCTGCGGGAGACGCATGACAGGGAAAAACTTTTGGAATCTGTCGATATCAATAAGGACTTTGTCGCCTATTATCAGGCGAAAGTGGATATTCGCAATGAAAATATCGTAGGCGCCGAAGCGTTGATACGTTTCAAGGACCCCACAGCGGATGGAGCTATCCGCACGCCGTGGTTCTTTGTACCTTATTATGAGCGTACCGGCAGGATTAAAGAGATTGATTTCTTTGTGATGGAAAGCGTGTGTAAAATGCTGCGCCGGCGTATTGATGCGGGTAAGAATGTTGTGCCTGTGTCCTGCAATTTTTCCAGACTGCATTTTACGGAAGATGGTTTTCCGGAAAGGTTTAAGTCTATTATTGACAAATACCAAATTCCTAAAGAACTGATTGAGGTGGAGATTACGGAGACGCTTGTGGTAGAGGATGTGCAGCGCCAGAAAGTCAAAGAGATTGTAGACGTCTTACGGGAAGAGGGCGTCCATCTTTCCATAGACGATTTTGGCTCGGGATATTCTTCCCTGGGAGTATTTGAACAGATACCGGCGTCCGTTATCAAATTAGACCGTTCTTTCCTGCTCAATAACGAAAACCGCACCAGACAGGTGCAGATTATGAGAAATATCGTAAATCTTGCCAAAGATTTGAACGCCCAAGTGGTCTGTGAGGGCGTAGAGACAGAGGAAGATACGGAGCTGATGATGGAGATTGGCGCTTATGTGGCGCAGGGTTACCGTTACTGCAAGCCGGTACCGGAGGATGTGTTTGAAAATATGCTGGAGCATGGAGTCAATAAATAGTCTGCACTTCGCTCAATTTGTTGTCAATCACTTGAAACCGCCAGACGGAGTGGCCGGGCAGGCGGTGTTCCGTCAGGAAATAAGAGTCGTCAAAGTTTGTGATATAATAAGGCGTTCCGCCGCCGATAAAGTTTTCGTAGATATCTTCATATTTGCCTTTGATGAGGTTGGAAAGTTTTTTCGTACGGATAATGGTGGCGTAGTCCTGATTACCGGTAATATCAGTGGAAATTGTCAGATAGAAATAGTCCTGAATCTTCGTAAGCTGTATCATGCCCGCCATTTCGTCAGGAACGGGGTAGGTATCCAGAATTTCAAAAGTGTTTAAATCTGCACGGATGATGCTGGAATTGCCCGACACGAAGTAGATGTCACCATCCAGAATGGTAAAGGAACGGACATAGACGTCAGAAAGCGTCTCTATACGGCGTATTTCGATCAGATACATCCGGGTATCGTCCGAGTTGTGGCGGAAAAGATACATTTCTCCGCTCATGGAACTCCAGGCATAGAAAGTGTCCGTACTTTCATCATAGATAATATAATGGGGCCTGTTCCCGATATCAGAAAAAGTCTGCGTATGTAAAAATCTGCCGTTCTTTTTTTCAAAGACAAGGATTCTGTTATTCTCCGTATCATCCACTAAATAGACGACGCCGTCGCTGGCAAGCGTATGTCCCATATTGATTTCATCTGTCATGACGCGCCATTCATAGAGCGGGTCGTCCAGATTATCATGGTAAATGACCTGATTATGATAGCAGTCCACAATAAAATAGGTATCATCTGTTTTGGTAATATAAGTCGGAACGCTTAAATCCGTGCAGGGATTTGTTTTGACCTCCTCCTGCATAGCGGCGGTAAGAGAAGCTTCGTCCGTGAGTTCGGAGACGGCTATATATTCAGTAACATCAGTTATCGAAGAAGAGGACGGGCTTTCCTGCACGGGCGCGGGTACGGATGCAGGCGTGCGGATATCCGCCTTTGGGGAAAGACATAAGTATATCATGACAACTGCAATTACTATCATGAATATAACGGATAATATAATATAGAATAGACGTTTCCGGTTCATAACAAAATTCTGCCTTTCTCTTCGCCTGTAATTTTGCGTCGTATGGGATGATACTAGGAATATGATAACATTTTTTGATACAATATGCTATAATAAGCTCAGACTTGGCAGTCTGAGCTACAAGAATTACTTCGTAATTCTTGGGAGGAGTGCAATGAATTTAGAAAACAGGAGTGATAAAGACCAAAAATATAATATGACTTTCTGCATCCTTTCGGGAATTGCGATTGTGATGATTGTAGCGGGGCATGTGGGGTATAATATTTTGACGGTGGGGGAACTGTTTCCTTATTATTCGTTTCATGTGCCGTTATTTTTATTTATTTCCGGGTATTTTTACAAGGAAGAGGAAGAAGCCGCGCCGCTTGCCTATAGCAGTGGTGTACGGGATTTATGAACGGACCTGTCGTTCCCTATCTGACAGCTGTTACGGGCATTGCGTTCTGGCTGCGTACCGCTCGAATCCTGACGCCCGCTTTACCGGACGAATATCGACTATTATTATATGATAAGAGGCGCAGAGGAGTTTAAGATGGTCTATCTGCTGGCGGGTATCATACTGCCGCTTTTATTGCAGTATGGCCTGGACAGAATAGGGATAAAAATAAAAGAAAGACGGAATGAAAAAAGTGATGGAAAACCTTATAATAACATATGATATTTTTAGAATTATGATAACCGCACTGTTGATACTGCTCATGTTGTTGGTTGCGGTTATGCTGCATACATTTTGTTACGGCATGGCGCGGATATATAACTGGAACGGCAGCCGCTACCGTTACCTGGGCTATGTGCCGGTCAGAAAAGAGGACGGCGGGTTTGCGGTTCGGATTGGCGCACGGATGGTGGATTTATCGCGTACAACGCTTTATAGAATTTGTCCGGGGCGGGCTTTTTGCAGGAAAAACCGCTATCGGGATATGTATGTATATGCGGACGGGGCAAAAAGCTGTCTCGTCATAGAGAAAGAGGCAATGAAAACAGAGATTCCCTTTTAAGGAAAGTTCTGGTATACTAAAACATGTATGTTGAATTTGTGCTTTTTAGTCACAAATAGGGCAGGCCAGGAAAGGCGTATGGTTTCAGTATGATTACGATAAGTCTTTGTATGATTGTAAAAAATGAAGAAAAGCTGCTTGCAAGGTGTCTGGACAGCGTGTCGGGGCTGATGGATGAAATCATTATTGTCGATACCGGCTCTACGGACAAAACGAAAGAGATTGCGGCGCGTTATACGGATAAAATCTATGATTTTGAGTGGGTGCAGGATTTTTCGGCGGCAAGAAATTTTGCTTTTTCCAAGGCTAATATGGAATATATTTATTCCGCGGACGCTGACGAAGTGCTGGATGAAGAGAACCGGGAAACTTTTTTGCAGTTAAAGAAAACGCTTTTGCCGGAGATTGACATTGTCCAGATGTATTATGCGAACCAGCTTGATTTTGGAACGATTTATAATTATGATAAAGAACTTCGCCCCAAGCTTTTTAAACGTTTAAGAACTTTTACGTGGGCGGAACCTATTCATGAGCAGGTGATTTTGGAACCTGTGATTTTCGACAGCGATATTGCGATTCTGCATATGCCGGAAAACAACCATAAAGACAGAGATTTGGCATCCTTTGTACGGATGACGGATGCAGGGGCGCATTTATCGGCAAGGCTGCACAATATTTATGCCAAGGAACTGTTTATTTCCGGAGACGAGCAGGATTTTTTAAACGCGGAGGCATTCTTTGAAGCTTCCTGCGAGGATACGGCAAGGTCGTTAGATGAAATCAAGGAAGCGGCGTGCGTTGTGGCAAAAGCTGCAAGGCTTAGAAAGGATACGGAGAAATTTTTTAAATATGCGCTGAAAGTGGTCGCTGCGGAGGGCTGTGCGGAGATTTGCTGTGAATTAGGGGAGTATTTTTTGGAACGGCAGGATTTGCAGGAAGCGGTTATATGGTTTTACAATGGCGCGTATGAAACGGAGAGTATCCTTAATATACATAGTAGTGGGAAGATTCCGCTGCTTGCCCTTGCGAAGTGTTACAGGCTCTTAGGAAATGAAGAACAGGCGCAGACATATGAAAAACTGGCAAAAGACGCAACGTCTGAGAATATGCCGGAAGACGGGAAAGGAATCATATAGATGAAGTGGGAAGATAATGTGCGTAAGGCGGCTCCTTATATACCCGGAGAACAGCCGCAGAAAAAAAATATTATCAAATTAAATACAAACGAATGTCCCTATCCGCCGTCGCCGATGGTGGAAAAGAAAATGAAAGAACTGGCGTATGAGGATTTGCGGCTTTATCCGGAATTTCCGGAAGAAACGCCGTTAGCGCAGCTTTTGGCAGACTATTATCATGTGAAAAAAGAGCAGATTTTTATCGGCGTCGGCTCTGATGATGTGCTTTCCATGGCGTTTTTAACATTTTTTCATTCGGATAAACCGGTCTTTTTCCCGGATATCACATACTCGTTCTATGACGTATGGGCCAAACTTTATCGGATTCCCTATGAGGTAAAGCCGTTAGATGAAAACTTCCGTATCAGAAAGGAAGACTATATGGGCGTAAACGGCGGTGTGATTTTTCCAAACCCCAACGCGCCGACGGGTATTTTGATGGAAGTGGACGCTATAGAGGAGATTATCCGGGCAAACCCGGACAGTATGGTGATTGTGGACGAAGCCTACATTGATTTTGGCGGCACAAGCTGTCTGCCGCTGTTACCGAAATATGAAAATCTGCTCATTGTACGCACATTTTCCAAGTCAAGGGCGATGGCAGGATGCCGAATCGGATATGCGATAGGAAATGAAAAGGCGATTGCATACTTAAACAGCGCAAAGTACGCGGTCAATTCCTATACCATGAACAGACCGGCACTGCAGCTTGGGGCGGAAGCGGTAAAAGACGATGCTTATTTTAAGGAAATATGCGCTAAAATTATGGCGACCAGGGAGCGGACGAAGAAAGAACTGACGGCGCTGGGCTTTACTTTCCCGGAACCTGGCGGCAATTTCATTTTTGCTTCCCATAAAAGCGTTAAGGCACAGGAGATATTTGAGAAGTTAAAAGAGCGGGATATTTACGTCAGACATTGGAATAAAGAACGGATTGACAACTATCTGCGTATTACGATTGGCACGGATGAGCAGATGGATGCTTTATTGGCGGCATTGAAAGAAATCATATAAGAGGAGAATGAGTATGAATGCTTTAGCGGCTTGGTTTGCCAATACATTGGGCAAATATGTATCAAAAGAGATTGTTATTTTTATTATTTCCATGATTCCGATTCTGGAATTGCGGGGAGGGCTGTTGGTGTCGAAACTTTTGGAGGTTTCGATTTTAACGGCGATTCCGATTTGCATTATCGGTAATATTATACCGATTCCGTTTATACTGCTTTTCATCAAGCAGATTTTTAAATGGCTGAAGAAAATAAAAATTTTTAAGGGATTGATTGAAAAGCTGGAAAACCGGGCAATGGGAAAGAGTGAGTCCATCAAAAAATATGAGTTCTGGGGGTTGGTTTTGTTTGTCGGCATACCGCTTCCGGGAACGGGTGCGTGGACAGGGTCGTTGATTGCCGCGCTTTTGGAAATTGATTTTAAGAAAGCGATATTGGCGGAACTGCTCGGCATTGCGATAGCAACCGTTATCATGTCGATTGTATCTTATGGATTGTTAGGCGCGTTGATATCATAGCGTATGGATGATGTTTATCATGGAAAGTATCTGTGAAACAATGAAAAACAAAAGGAATATATTGACTGCGGGGGTTTTGTT
>JAMPCN010000023.1 GCA_023666125.1 Bacillus sp. (in: firmicutes)
CATGTGTTAAGCACGCCGCCAGCGTTCATCCTGAGCCAGGATCAAACTCTCGAATTAAAAAGTTTGCTTTCGTTTCACGAAATAAAACTGCAGGTTTCCGCTCCGCGTATACCCGCGGGCGTATAGCAGCTTTTCACAAAACCTCGTTTGATTCCGGTCGCAAGATAAGCTTGGCTTTCTTGTTTCCGTTATACTGTTCTTTTCTGAATACTCATTTGATTCATTGTTGAATCTTATTTTGAATTTTCAGGGTTGCATTACTGTTGATTCATCGAAGATAATTTCTTATCATAGACAAATCTTTTGTCAAGGTACGGCTGTCTTGCGGCCGATTCTATCGGCACACAGCTTTAATATGTTATCATAACTGCTATGCTTCGTCAAGACATTTTTTTAACTTTTTTCACTTCACTTTTCACCATCTTTACAGGCGGTGGACTTTTATTGTATCACTCTCCTTTGATTCCTGTCAAGAAATTTTCATGAATATTTCAAGCCATTTCAACTATTCTTTCCTTGCAAGTTCCAAATCAAGCGTATCATATATGGTAATCGTTCCGCCACATCTGTTAATTGCTTCCTCAATACCCGCAAAAAACTCTTTTCTGGCATTTTCTTCTATTATAATGTGGTCGGGGTATGTTCCCAGCAATGCGATATATTCCGCGGCGGAAAGCACCCTTCCTCTATGAAATAAATAATAATGGATATCTCCAAAACCGTATTTTTGCGCAATCATCGCCCTCTGTTTCGCCTGTTCTTCACCGTACGCTTTCCGAACGGGCTTTTTACGCTTATGAACAGAAGAATAATAACTATCGTAAAGCCTGTTCATTTTCTCTTTCAACGCCGGATTGTCTGTGCCGGGGTCAGGATGATTGGCAAACCGTGCAAAAGCGCCGCCCTTTTTTAACATCGCAAATACTTTGGCATATCCGATTTCTTCGGGAACCCAATGGAATGCCGTTGCAGAAAAAACAAGGTCATAAACGTCCTCTGCAAAAGAAAGTTTTTCTACACAATTCGGAAAAATTCCCGCCACACTCGACTGCCGTAAACGTACAGCCGGACTCTAAAACCGGCAAAGTAGCCTGAGCGCTGCCGACGCCACTGTGTCAAAGGTTTGTTCTAAATTTTTTGATATGGGCATAGTTATTTTCCCTCCCATTACAATACATTTATGGTTAATATCCTATACAGTCAGTATGGAATTATCCATTTTATTCATTATAAATAGGCGCTTATAAAGAATGCGGATTTATATTATATCGCATAAGCCTTGCCAAAACAACCGACAGAAATAATGTTATCGGACAAGTTAAAATTGTAGAAATCCTATTGCTATGCTACTATATTGGTATGCTACTATAAATATAGCCGTATGGCTTGCGTTATTGCAATGATAAGAAAAAGGAAAATATATGAGAATAAGGAAACCAGTATTGATTTTACTGCTGCTTTTCCTGGCAGGCTGCGGCAGGAAAGAGAACGCTGTAGAGAACGAAGCGGAAAATAAAGCGGAAAGCGCAGCAGGAAATGGTGAGAATGCTTCCATGGACACAAAAGAGAATGACGAAGATATCCCGACCGCAGAAGGCATCTTAACAATGGAGAACGAAAACGAAGCATCTATTAGCGAGAAACCTGCCATTATAGAGGAAACGTCACCACAATATCCTCTTATTACAACATCACCTCATGGAACTGATTTTGTGCTTGTTTCGGAAGGAACATACTGCATTTTTGATGGAGAAAAGTACGGATTTATAACGGAAGACGGGGAAGAGATTGCGCCCTGTATTTATGATATCGCTTATCCGTTCAGCGAGGGTCTTGCCTGTGTCTGCAAAGATGGGAAATATGGCTATATTGATTTGACGGGAGAAACTGTGATTCCTTTTACTTATGACAGAGCAACGCCTTTTGCGGAGGGGCTTGCCTACTTTGCAACAGGGGAAGACTACGGTTTTATAGATAAAACGGGAACACAGGTTTTTGCTTTGGAATGCGACAGCGTCAGTTCTTTTCGGGAGGGGCTTGCTTATTTTTCCATAGACGGCCGCTATGGATATATTGACCAAGGAGGTCAAATTGTAATAGAACCTGTTTTTGACTATGCAGCGTATTTTCAGGATGGACTGGTACAAGTGATGCAAAACGGCAGATACGGCGTTATTAATCGAAAAGGAGAGCTTATCGTAGCCGCTGAATATGACTCTATCGAAATAGGGGATTCGTTTATCAATGCGTGTGTTGATGAAAAATATACTTGTTTCGACAGGACAGGAAAAGCGCTTTTAGAGCAGTATGATGACATTCGTTTCTCAACAGGGGAAAACTACATCTATATACAAAAAGGCGAAAAATACGGTCTTGCCGATAAAAATGGAAATGTGCTGTTTGAGCCTATGTATGATATGATATCGCTTTTGCCGGGAGAAAATTTTTTGCGGATACGGGAGAATGAATTATACGGCATTGTGGATTTACAGGGAGAATTTAGGATACCTGCCGTATATAGTGATATCAGGTATGACAGCTATGATAGAAAGGCAGACGCTGCGGAGGACGGAATGCTTGTCTTAACAGATGCGGACGGACATGTGGAAAGTATGAATATTGTTGATTTCTCAGAGAAGATACCATGCGTATATGATAGTATTGTCTGGATAAGTCATGACAGGGCGGTTGTCGAACAGGACGGGCTTAGCGGCATCATTGACAGAGAGGGAAATCTGATAGAGCCGATTGCATATGCGGCGCGGATTATGTCCGACGGCGCCGTCTGGCTGCGGAAAGACAAGGGGGCAAAATTTTACACTAATAAAGGAGAAGCGGTAGATATAGACGATTATGATGGAATTTCCAAAACAGGAAATTGCTATCAGGTAGAGAAAAATGGCATGTATGGTTTTTTGAATGAAGAGGGGGAGGAAGTATGTCCTCTGATTTATGATTATATTCGGAATGATAGAATTTTTGGCGCTGATAATATCCTGTTTTCATGGGGCAGTGAGAATGATTTCATTATTAAGACGGGAGAGGCGGAGCAGGTTTATATAACCAATGCGATTTTACAAAATGAAATAACGCCAAGAATCAGACCTTATCGGGAGTTTACTGAAAACGGCAACATAAACATTGTCTCTATTGCCGCGCCGGGCGGCAGCATGAGCATCGCGCAGGAGGAATTAAGAGAATATCATAAGACTTATGCGCTTTTTGATTTTGATAATACGGGAGAACCGATTCTGTATTTTGAAGCAGCGCCTTATATAAAAAATGGTTTTCCGATGTCATACAGCGGATTTTATATGGTGCGGGATAATCAGCTTGTGGAAATAGATACCGGCTATGAGTGCGGCGGTTCCCTGCGGGGCGACTTTGCCTGTTTCTGGTATGATAAAGAGACTTCACGCATACTGCTTGGAACGAATGGCGTATGGGGAGGATTTCCCGGAAACATTTATGCGGGAGAAATTTATGATAGGAAAGACGGAGAAATAGTAAAAATTGCGTCTTTGGAATGTTTTATTCTATCGCTTTCAGATTTTGATGAAGAAGAACTTTCACAGCCGGAGTTAGTCTATAACCTTGACGGCGAACCTTTTACAAAAGAGGGGATAGAACAGGCGGAAAGCGGAACAATGGCAGTAGTACATTACATAAATGATAATCAGACTACGATAGAAAAATATCAGGAGATGGACGATAGATACCGGATGATTATATTCCTGTAATGATAAAAGAAGGGAAATAGGAGTTTTCTCTTGACTTTTTTTCTTTTCAAAAGTATGATTAGTATAACAAATCATACTTTTTTATTTTCGAGAGGAGAGGATTGCCGTGAAAGAAACGCCTGCCGGTAAGAATGCGTGGACGGTCAAAATAGGGGAAAAAGGACAGTTCGTTATTCCAAAAGAAGCCAGAGATATGCTCGGCATTCGTCCGGGCGATACCATTTTGGTGCTGGGCGACATTGAACGTGGTATCGCCATACCGCCCAAGTCCATGATGAATAAATATATCTCCATGATATTTGGGGAACTTTCCATGACTGGAGAGGAGGAAAGTCATGAGTAAAATCGTATTTTTCTGTATTCCGGCGCATGGACATACCAATCCCACGCTGGGCGTTGTCAAGGAACTTGTGAAACGCGGTCATGAGGTATGGTACTATTCCTATACACCGTTTCGGGAAAAAATAGAAAGCCTCGGCGCAAAGTTCATAGCCTGTGACGATTACGATATGGAACAGAGGTTAGACCCGAAAGACGCTGTAAGGGTAGGCAAGGATTTATCTTTTTCCACGCAATTACTGGTGGATACCACACTTGCTTTGGACGATATGGTATGCCGCGATATGCAGCAGTTAAAACCGGACTGTATCGTTGCCGATTCCATGGCGGTATGGGGAAAAGCGGTTGCGTTTAAACTGGGAATACCTTTTATTTCCTCGACCACCACTTTCGCTTTTAACCAGTATTCCGCGAAGATTATGAAGCAAAGCATGGCGCAGATGTTCGGCATGATATTTTCCATGCCTAAAATTAATAAAAATATTAAAAGGCTGCAGGATAAAGGCTATCCGATAAAAAATGTTTTAGATATTATTCAAAATGACAACCAGACCAATACGATTGTATATACTTCCCCGGAATTTCAGCCGTGCGCGGAAACTTTTTCCGATAAATATACATTTGTCGGTCCCTCCATCAGACCCGTTACGGAAGAAATACAAAAAACGAAAGAGAAGTTAATCTATATTTCCATGGGAACCGTGGTAAACGATTCTTTGGATTTTTATAAAAAATGTATCGCTGCATTTACCGGCACGGATTATCAGGTGATAATGTCCGTAGGAAATTTAATCTCTATAGAAGATTTAGGCGTGATTCCGGAAAATATATCCGTTCAGAATTTTGTAGACCAGATTGCGGTCTTAAACAAAGCCGACGTATTTTTATCCCACTGCGGCATGAACAGCGTCAATGAAAGCCTGTACTATCAGGTTCCGCTCATCATGTACCCGCAGACGTCGGAGCAGTCCGGCGTTGCCGCCAGAGTGGAACAGTTAGGCGCGGGAATCCCTCTGCATAAGGTATGCCCTGCGGCAATCCGTGAGGCGGCGGAACAGGTTTTGCACACATCCTCCTACCGCGAAAACGCTACCGTTATCTCCGACGGATTTAAAAAATGCTCCGGCGCAAAAGGTGCGGCCGATAAAATCGAGCGATTATGTCAGTAATTTTACACGCCATTGAACAAGCGGCGTGGAATTATTTTCCCATTCTTACAAATTCCACCTTGCCGCTTCCCCATCCTGTAGAATCGGAAAATGAAGCGCTGTAATACAAAAATCCTTTCGGCGGCGCTTCTTTCATATTCAAATAGTTGTTGATATTACTTTTTTCCACCGCGCTTATCTGCCATTCTGTGCTGTTCCATACGCCGTTATAAGTAATGCCGCCGTCCAGCTTATACTTCGTATTTTTTTCCACCGCTTCAAAATCTACATGCTCCACATCAAACTCATCCGCCAGTTCGTCCGCCGTCTCTTTAAATAAATTCTGCATATCTTCACATGCCCAATACCAATCCGCATTATAATAATAAGACCCACGCCAGTTAAGTCCTTTGCTTTCCAGCAGTTCTTTCCCCTCTTCTTTATTCTTCGTATAAGCGCATCGCGTATTGGCTCTGCTGAAATGTTCATACAGCCCTGCCAGCCTGTCTGTTGCAAAAGACCTTCCGCCTGAATGATAAAAATATTCCTTGAAAATATTTTTCACTTCATCGCGTTCCAGCTTCCCGTTATAAAAATCCGTCATGATATCGTTGGTTTCATAAAAAAGCTTATTGTCCGGTATTTTCATATAGTCCGCCGCCTGCGATTTTAATTTCCCTTTGATTGCCTCGTAGTTTTCCGAACCGACCGGTATCGTATAAGAATCCAAGGATAACTGCAGGCAGTCCTTTAAATGATAGACAGTCTCTTCCCCTTTGCCGTTTTTATAAGAATAGCTTTTAAAGACAACGTCCTCTCCTGTCCAATATTGTGCCGCCGACGTTCCGTTTTTTATTCCGCTTCCTGCTATTAACATATCTGTACCCCCGTTTCTTTCCGACTTGCAAATTTGTATGCCAAATTAAAAATGTTATTTTTCCCTCTTGTGATATTTATATCGGAAAAAATAACATTTTATCAATCTTTGATACATGAATGCTTGCTTTTATGTCATAAATAGTTTTGTATATTCATTCTTATGCACTTTTCAAAGCAGTCCATACTTCATTCCAAAGAAAAAAGTCAGGCTCTACACCTGACTTTATAAAACGGAGAAAGAGGGATTTGAACCCTCGCGCCGCGTAAACGACCTACACCCTTAGCAGGGGCGCCTCTTCAGCCTCTTGAGTATTTCTCCATAGTCTGAACTTAATCCTCTACCAATATGGAATTAGCGTCTCATACATGACGCAAATGTTATTATACCTAAGCGGCAAATATTTGTCAATGCTTTTTCACGCTGATTTGTGACTGCCGCAGTAATAATCTGCCGCAGCCACAATACCATTCCTTTTTACATAACGCCTTTTAAATACGTTGTCGCGATAACCGCCAAAATGCCTCCGATAGAGGAACCTATAAGATTTACAATCAACTGGTACTGCCAATCTACCTTCTCGCCGTTTTTGTTCGGAATCGGCAGAATCGCAAACCAGATACTGCTGAATACGGAACGCATGGCATTCATGCTGAATCCCGTACTGTTAAATGTCAAAGCAAGGAATGCAACGGCTCCGAATCCGACCAAACCGATGATTAAAGACTGGTTTCCGGCCTTTAAATCGCTGACGCCTGCGATGCACATGAATACAAGGAATAAAAATACAAAAGTCGCAATCAATTCCTGTATGAAGTTTAACGGCAGATTTTTTTCTACCGGATAAGCTGAAAAAATACCTCGCTTCGGCATATCTCCGGATGCTTTGAAAGAATCCCAGAAGAATATCATACATACCGCCACTGCCGCTCCTGCCGCCAGAAACTCCATTAACAGATATATCGCCGCTTCGCCTATCGGCAAGTGGTTGTAAATCACGCTTCCCAATACCACACCCGGATTTAAGTATGCAGGGCCGCCCATAATCGCCGCCACGGCAAGACCAAATCCTACGGCAAGGCTCCAGGCAAATACCAGTTCAATATAATTCAATGTGGATACCAACGTCTTTTTTAACGACACGTTGCTCATATATGCGTAGCCGCCCGCCAAAAAGATGAAACTGCCTATAAACTCTGATAAATAAGTCATTCGTACTTCCTCCTGTTATCTTGTGTTATTTTTATTTATTTATTCAGCCTGCCGGCGGCAGACGTCGTTTTTCATTTTCAGCATCACGCCTTATCCATACTCTGCATTACATTTTCATACAGATTATTTCCCTCCGCATCCATTACCACGATAACCGGGAAATTTTCCACTTCCAGTTTACGGACTGCTTCGGTTCCCAAATCGTCATAGGCGATAACCTCCGACGCTTTGATGGACTTCGACAATAACGCACCCGCACCGCCTACCGCCGCAAAGTATACGGCTCCGTTTCTGATAACGGCCTCTTTTACAGCGTCAGAACGTTTCCCTTTGCCTATCATTCCCGTCAATCCCAAATCCAACAATCCGGGCGTATATTTATCCATACGGCTTGCCGTCGTTGGTCCGGCGGAACCGATTGGTCTTCCCTCTCTTGCCGGAGACGGCCCCATATAATATATGATATTGCCTTTTACATCAAAAGGTAGTTTTTCTCCCTTTTCCAGCGCTTCCGACATTCTTTTGTGTGCCGCATCCCTCGCGGTATAAATGGTTCCGGTAAGATAAACATAGTCTCCTGCCCGAAGCTTTCCGGCATCCTTAGCGCTCATAGGCGCCTGTATATGCTGTTCCATATTAATACCATGCCTTTCCCGCAGCCTGCGATATCTTTCCTAAATGATTCTAACTGTATGCCTGTTCACATGACAGCAGATATTGACCGCCACCGGAAGCCCCGCGATATGCGTCGGATATGTATTGATATTAACGGCCAGTGCGGTAGTCGTTCCCCCCAGACCGCCCGGTCCGATTCCGGTCTTATTAATCTTATCAAGCATTTCCTCTTCCAATTCTTTTACATAAGGAATTTCGGAATGCTCATTCACGGGTCTTGTCAATGCTTTCTTCGCCATCAGCGCGCACTTTTCAAACGTTCCGCCGATGCCGACGCCGACCACCATAGGCGGACAGGCGTTAGGTCCCGCATCTTTTACCGCGGTAAGAATGGCGTCTTTCACACCCTCTATGCCGTCTGCGGGCTTTAACATAAAAACTCGGCTCATATTTTCGCTGCCAAAGCCTTTGGGCGCAACCGTGATTTTTACATTCTCTCCGGCGGTCATTTCATAATGGATAATCGCCGGTGTATTGTCTTTCGTATTCTCCCTTATAATGGGGTCGTTCACGACTGATTTTCTAAGATAACCTTCTATGTAGCCCTGTCTTACGCCCTCATGGATGGCGTCCTCCAAAAGACCGCCGGTAAAATGAACATCCTGCCCTATTTCAATGAATATGACCGCCATTCCCGTATCCTGGCAAATCGGTATCATATCTTCTCCGGCTATTTTCAGATTATCCTGCAACTGGCACAAAATTTGTTTTCCTAACGGTGATTTTTCGGCATCCGCCGCATTTTCCATGGCTTTCTTCATATCTTCCGCCAGAAAATGGTTAGCCTCGATGCACATCTGTTTAATATTTTCCGTAATTTCCGTTACGTCTATTGTACGCATCCTAGTTCCCCGCAATTTGATTTTTTATCGTTTCCAGTTCTTCCTGTGTCGGCTCGCCCGGTTTCCAGCCGATTTTTTGTCCGTCATCCTTATAGCGCGGAATCAGATGCATATGGAAATGGAAAACGGTCTGTCCGGCAATCTCCCCGTTATTCTGCACGAGATTGAATCCGTCACAGTGTAATTTATCGGTTATTTTTGCCGCCATCTTTTTTGCCAGCAGCATGGTATGCGCCGCCGTCTCGTCCGGCAGTTCGTATAAATTTGCATAATGATTTTTCGGTAAAATCAGAGCATGGCCTTTCGCCGCAGGACCCAAATCCAGAATGACCCGGAACTCCTCATCCTCATACAATGTTTTCGAGGGTATCTCCCCGTTTGCAATCTTACAAAATATACAATCCATATACATTTTCCTCCTATGCGAATATAAACACCTGGTCAAGCATTCTAAGCACCTTAAAGTCTCCCTTTAACTTCATATCGCCCGCCATAAAAGAACGCTGGAAGCTGTTCGCGCCGGAAACAATTTCATTCATGGAATCCTGGCTCATCTGTACTTCTACGTCAAACCCGCTGCCCTCGCCATAAAAACAGTTCAACTGCGCACCCTCTACCTCGATAATAAGAGGTTTCTTTTTCTCATCAATAACAATCTTATACTTTGCTGCAAATCCCGCCAGCGGATGGAAGTTTGTCCGCAGTTCATTCAGATATTCCGTGTCGTTCTCTTTCTCATTGCTGCCGCTGCCCATCAGACCTCTGAACAGACTGGTCAGTTCCTGAATATCCGCTTTCTGACGCTGTACATAACTGTCATCGGAAACATACTGCGAAAGCTGCTCTGACTCCTGAGGCGTCAAATCAATATTCCTCGGAATGGATATTTTCTGCTTTACCGCCTGATTGCTGGCAGGCAGACTGGGCAGCTTTTGATTAATCGTCCGGTAAAGATTCTCCGCATTTTTTTCTATGATACGCTGATATTCCTCATTATTCTCCAAAACGCTTGTATCCGCAATATAACCGCTCAATCCGCTGCACGGGCGTCCGCCCAGAATTTCCCACGCGGTGGCAAGGTCAAGTTTTCCTTCCTGCTCCCCATACGTTGTGGACATAACGATAGGACACATATAAATCTCACTGATTTTCTCCTTATCTCCGTACAGCCAGCAGGCGTCTAAAAACTGCTGCATATAACCGCCAATTCCATGCCATTCTATCGTGGTCGCCAGAATAATGCCGTCGGCATTTTTCAAAGTCTGCGGCAGCGTCGTAATATTATTTTTCAATTCCTGCAGACGGAATGTCTCCACAATAACATGAAGCTCCTCCAGTACCTCTTCGATTTTCCCCAGTACATAAAGCGTCGGGTCATCCATCAACCCTCTGCCTCCGTAGTAAATATTAATTTTCATAATAGTCCTCTCTTTTCTTTCCTGATAGCGGGCGTAAGCAGCCAGAAGATACCCGCCGCCAGAAATCCCGCAATAACGCCGCCGACATGCGCCGCATTATTAACATACCTGTCGGTAAACCCGCAGTACAGGGAAAAGGCAAGTGAAAATACAATCCTGCCCGTCGTCACGTCCGCAAGCTTTCCTTTGTGTAAAAGCGCCAGCAATAAAAGCGCGCCCTCTATACCAAAAACGGCTCCGCTAGCTCCTACCGAACTGGTGTAATGCCCCGTCATCATCTCATATCCCGCAGAAAAAACATTACCGATAAAACCGGATAAAAAATAAATAATGATATAGGGAATATGTCCGACCTGTTTTTCCACCACGTTGCCGATATAATATAATATCAGCATATTACTTACCAGGTGTCCGATATCCGCATGTAGAAACATACTGGTAAGTACACGGTACCATTCTTTATCCTCTATCAGATTTCGGACACTGAACGCACCTACATTATATAACAAATCACCGGTAAATGTACATATCATAAATAAAATTACGTTGATTATAACGAGCAGGACATTCACCCGGTAACATTGAAACGCCTTTTTCACCACGCCCCAATCTTTCTGATAACCCGGAGCCGAATCTGCATAACTCTCCTGCTCCATATCCGCGGCGCTTGCAATACCATAGAGAAAATTTTCCAGAATGTCTTTCATTCCATAAAAATCCGTTACCTGATTTTCATAAATTAACAGACGATTCTGCTCTTTATCAATTATCCAGCAGAACGCGTCGCTACCGCATAACTGCTTTGCCTTGGCCGTATCTGCACAAATAATCAGGGACAGAATGTGTACCTCGACGCTTCCTTTGCCCTGGAAAAAATCCTGAATCTTTTCTTTGATATGCGTATATTGATCCTCTGTAATATAGAGTTCCTGTTTGTAGTCGATAATATGCAGAACATTGACATAGGTATTTTCTCTGCGGAAAAAAAATGAAAATTCCGGAAGATTGGATAAAACCTTGTCAAATCCCTGTTCAATTAATAACCGCTCTAACTGCTCATATACCATAACGATATCATCCTTATCAGATATACCCTTTTCCCTTAAGTCATAAGGTTATCATTTTCACCTTGTTATGTCAAATAAGAAACCAGATTGTTTCCAAATAATTTAAGTTTATCTAAACATATAAAGTCTTCTATTTTCAGAATGAACGAAAGAAGTATTGCGCATACGGGTTTTATGCTATATAATAAAAAACAGGATATTTTAATAAACTCTAAAACATTCCATGCCGGACAGCATACTAACAGACTTGGAGGATAAAAATGTTACATATTAAATCATTGGACGACGGCCTTGAAATATTTAAGGCGTTAGGCTCTGAAATCAGAATCGAAATTGTCAAAATTCTTCTTGAAAACCGCGGCATCAACATGAACGAACTGGCAAACAGGCTGAATATCACAAATGGCGCATTAACGAACCATATCAAAAAATTGGAGGACTGCGGTATCGTTTCCATATCTAACGAATCCTCCGGCCATGGAAACCAGAAAAAATGCTCCGTATACCTGGATAAAATTCTGATAGACATAGACACACAGGAAGATTTTAAAAATATTTACCAGACCAGTCTGAAAGTGGGTCACTTTACGGACTACGACGTATATCCCACCTGCGGTATTGCCTCTAATACGGCTCTTATCGGAGAAGTGGATGATACCAGATATTTCGCCCATCCCGGAAGATACGAAGCGGACATTTTATGGTTTACCAAAGGCTATGTGGAGTATATTGTGCCAAACTTTATTCCGTATGGACAAAAAATCGACCAGATTACCATATCTTTGGAAATCAGTTCCGAGGCTCCTGGCATTAACGATATCTGGCCGTCCGATATTTCTTTTAAAATCAACGGCACAAAAGTTGCCACATGGACAAGCCCCGGTGATTTTGGACATGTGCGGGGCATTTTTACCCCCGACTGGTGGTATCCTAACTGGAATCAATACGGTATGCTAAAAATTCTTGTTATTAATAAAAGAGGAACGTTTATTGACGGTCTCCAAGTATCCGACGTGTCTGTCAACGATTTTGAGTTCGATTACCACAGTACGATTAAATTCAGACTGGAAGTGGAAGAGGACGCAGAGCATGTTGGCGGACTTACAATATTCGGAAAAAGTTTCGGCAACTATAATCAGGACATCGACGTACGGATTAATTATAGTCCTATCGCTGAACTTGTTCCTGAAGAAAATAAAGAAAACAATTAATTTTCCTCCGGTTTATCAAAATCGTCATATTTTTCATCAATATGGTTCATGAAAACCCGGTAGAAAAAGAAAGATTTTACATACGATACAAGCGCAAATCCCACAAACAGCATGATGCCGTTCGCTATTAAAGACGTCAGATTCGCATAGACGACTGCTCCCGTAATCAATAATACGATTACCGTATAGGGAAAATAGCCTACCGCAAATGCCGCCGCATTTTTTAAAAGCTCTCTCGTTCTGCCCTCTAACTTCGCAAATACGGGGAATATCCATAACGTCCATATCAGCAGTAAAAAAGCCACTACGGCGCTGACAATGAACATCACTTTCCCAAAGCCGCTTCCCAGCCGGTACCAGAAAAGCATATCCGCAGCCAGAATCAACGTACATATAAAAATAGCAATCCATACGGGTGTAATCTGTCGGAAATTTTTCTTAAAACTGGTGAAAAACCGCCTTACGACATAGCCGTCTCCACAGCGGATAGAAGTAATGCTGACGTAATATGCCGCGGTAACAGCCGCCCCCGCCGTAACGACGGGGAGGCAGCATATTATCAAAAGAACGTTTAATAGAATTAAATCTGTCAACTTGTTTAAAAATGCAATAACAGGTGAATTTGACATCACTCAATCTCCATTTATTTAATACCGCTGATTGCCACTGATTCAATGATAACTCTCTGGAAACAGAAGAATAGGGCAATCGTAGGCAGCATGGCAATAACGGACGCCGCCATAATCAGCGCGTAATCACTCTGAATGGAATAGTATGTATTGAATGAGCGGATAACCACCTGTAATGTCCAGTTCGCTTCGCTTCTAAGGAAGATAGTCGGCGCCAGATAATCGTTCCAAATCGCCATAAACCACAATGTCAACTGCGTTCCTACCGCGCCTTTCATCAAAGGAAAGAATATCTGCGCAAAAGTACGGAAGTATCCGCATCCGTCCAGCTTCGCCGCATCCATGAGGTCATTCGGTATACTGGACAAGTTCTGACGCAGGAAAAATACCATGCTGATATTGCCGAAACATGGCGGTATAATCAACGGCAGAAGCGTATCCGTCCATCCAAACTTAGTAAACATGACATACTGGGGAATCATGATAACCGCGAAAGGAATCATGATAGTCGCCAAAAGTCCCATGAAGATGGCTCCTTTACCCCTGAAATTCATCTTGGCAAACGCAAACGCCGCCAGAGAGGATGTAAATCCGCCAATCAATAATACCGGCACTTCCACCTTAACCGTATTTAAAATACCGGAAATAAAATTACCTTTTGCCATGACTTCCGAATATTTTCCCCATACCCAAGGGTCCGGAATGACTCTTAACTGTCCTGACAAATACTGGTTCTTCGTCATAAAAGAGGTCATTACCATATAAAAGAACGGGAATACCATGACTACTGCGCCAAGCGCAAGCAGGATAAAGACGATAATATTAATTGTTTTTTCCTTTTGGGATGTTACTCCCGATGACTGCTGGTCTTTATTTTTCATTTCACCCCTCCTAATCCATGGTCTTAACCCATTTATTCTGACCGACAAAGTTAATCAGCGTAATAATAAAGATAATAATGGCAAGGATAACCGCGATGGCACTTGCATATCCAAGCTGATAGCTCTCAAATGCTTTCTGATACAAGTAGAATACGATTGTAGCCGCGCTGTAACCAATGCCGCCGTTTCCGGAGGGGGTCATAACCTGAACCTCTACGAAAACCTGGAACCCGCCGATTAATGTCGTTATCAGTATGTAAAACGTTACAGGAGAAAGCAGCGGCAGCGTAATATTCCTAAACTTCTGCCATCCGCTGGCTCCATCCACCATGGCGGCTTCATAATAAGAACGCGGTATATTTTGAAGTCCGGCAAGATAGAGAATAATCGAAGTACCCAGACCTTTCCAAACCATAAAGATAATCATGGATACCTTTATCAACACTTCGTCACCAAGCCAGTTTGGACCATGCAGTCCGGTCAGTGTCTTGATGATTGTATTCAAAAGACCGTAATCATAGTTATATACCCATGCCCACAAAATTGACACGGATACCAGTGAAGAAATAACGGGTACATAATACATTGTACGCAATACCCGTACGCCCGGAATTTTCCGGTTCATACCCATGGCACAAAGCAGTCCAAATACCATACCAATGGGAATACCAAGCAGATAAATAATCGTGGTAACAAGCGTCTGCCAGAATTTTTTATCCGCAAATAATTTCACATAGTTATCAAAACCGCAGAAGCGGTCCAGCATTCCCTGAAATCCCTTTGCCCCGTTCCAAGTCGTCAAACTCGTCAGAAATGCAAAAATAATGGGGTAAAGCATAAAAATAAGAAATCCCAGCGCCGGTGCCGCAACAAACAAAAGCCCCCACTTTTCTTCGCGTTTTGCCATTGCAGACAATTTACTTTTTTGTTTTTTACCCGTTTTAGAATCCATAAAGTCACCTTTCTACCATCTCTGTTGATAAAATGAGGTGCGGAAACCCCTATGCTTCCGCACCTGTCTTTTATATTTTACTGTGCCGCTGCTTTCATTTCGTTCGCATTATCAAGCGCAGCCTGCATTGCGGGCTGTACTTCCGCACAGTACTCTGCCGCAGTCTTTTCACCTGTTAATACATATTCATAACCACCGCTTAAGAACTCGTTCCACCAGTCAGCATTATAAGTATAAGTTGTCTCAACAAAGATACCTTCATACTTATCGGTTCCCTCGATGTAATTGAAGATAACGTCTACATTGTCGCCGTAAGGAATCGTACCGTCAGCGATTCTGTCTTTAAAATCACCCTTTGCATAACTCATGATATTCGGAATCTGCAAAGACGCGCCTGTTGTCTCACCGGATAATACTCTCTGACCCTCTAAGTCTGTTGAGAACAATGTAATCAAAGCCGCTGCCGCTTCCGGATACTCCGTATCTGCGGAAATTGCAAAACCTACGGAACCGTTACGGGTCATGGATACTCCTGTAGAACCTACAGGCCATGCGCACAGACCCCACTCATAAGGGAATGTATTCTCGTCCATGAATGCGCCTACGTCCCATGTACCGCATGCGTAGAAACCAATCTGTCCGTCTAACCATCTCTGGTATCCGCCAAGAGCCGTATCCTGCTCAACAGTAGGTGTTACGCCGTATTTGCAAGTCAAATCTGCAAAATACTGGAACGCGTCAACAAACTCTGTCTGTCCGTCGATAACAACCTGTGTATAATCATCATTTAAGAAGTGACCGCCGTTTGTATAGATGAAAGCGTCGAGCGCCCACTGCAGCGCGTTTGCGCATCCCCACTGATCGATTTCGCCGTCGCCGTCTTTATCAATCGTCAGCTTGCCGCATACTTCAAGGAATTCTTCCCATGTGTACGGATTTTCCGGGTCGGGATATTCTACGCCCGCTTCGTCAAACAATGTCTTATTATATGCAAATGCAAAAGTGGATAAATCTTTCGGTAAGCAATAAAGCGGACCGGAACCTGCTTCTTTTCCATCATAACGATATGCGGATGTGATGGCAGGCCATAAGTCGTTGATGGTCTCTGCGGAAACATAATCATCCAGAGGAAGTATGTAACCGTCATCTACATTCGCTGCAACCGTATCAGGTCCGACATAGATAATATCAGGCATATCGCCTGCCGCTTTGTAAGCAAGGATTTTCTGGCCGTATTCATCAGAAGTAGTTACTTCAAAAGTAACGTTTGCTCCCGTTGACTCCATGAATTTATCAATCAATGACTGATATACCGCTTTCTCATGGTCCTGCGCATAAATAAATACGGTAAGGTCGACGTCGCCAAATTCACCCTCTACCGCAACATTATCCGTTGCGGACTGGTCAACGGTAATCTGCGCTCCAACCTGCTCCGTTGTATCCCCCCCCGCTGTGTCTGCGCTGCTGTCTGCAGCCGCACTGCTGTCGCCGGTGGAATCGCTTCCGGAGTTTCCGCATCCTGCAAGACTGGAAACTACCAATGCCGATGCGAGCATAACACTAACTAACTTCTTTTTCATAGTAAACCTCCTTTTAAAATTTTTGTTATCGTTTATACAGATTTGACAGAATTGCTTCTGTTTTTATCTAATCTGCTATACATATAGTACAATGTACGCGCCTGTCTTGTCAATATATATTTTAAATTTCATTAAACTATTTTTACTTTTTCAAAACCTTTAAACTAAACGCGCATTAACCTATAATAAATATTAAAAATACAGATTACAAATACATAACCGCCCAGACGGTTTCGTTATTTTCACCGACTCCCATGAAGCATCTGACGTTATTTCCCGCCTCATCCACCATATCTGTCAGCACGCCCTCATAGGTAATGCCGTCTTGTACGATACGCATATAACAGGTTCCCTCGTCCAATTCATAACTGCCTGAAAGTTCCTCGCTGCCCGAAAGCGAACCGCCCTTTAACGTGACTTCTTTCCCTTCATGAATATCCGCGCCAATATCCGTTCCATGATTGAGCAGATACCACTTTCCTTCGACGTCTTTCGCGGTATAACCGCCCTCTTTCTGACTTTCCCCGTTTACCATAAACGGCGCGGCAACCAGCCAGCCGTCTTTATTCACAAACATTCTATGTACTCGTGGTTCATGATATTCCGAACCGTTATCAAAACGCTGATGATATACCAGATAGCGTTTTCCATCCTCGTCCACCAACGCCGAACAATGCCCGGGCGCCATATAAGCCGTCTTTAAACTGGGCAGCATATAATTTCCCATCATTTTCACGCCCAATGAGGAATGCTGCGCCGTATATCCGAACGTATTGCCCGAAGCGTCCAGATATTCTCCGTCCACTTCTTTTGAGCGGAAGCAGCGAATCTGATAACCGCCCTCTCTCGTCAGACCGCCGTAGGAAACTAACAGATAATAATAGTCGCTCTCTTCATCATAGAATATGTACGGACCCTCACAGGAGTTGTGCAGACCGCCAATCAGATATTTGCCGAAGTAACGGTCTACATGCGCCGCCTCGTCCGCTTCCGGGTGAATAGGGTAGCCCGTTTCCTCATCTATCTGCAAAAGCCAGATACCGCCCGACCATGAACCGTAAACCATCCACATAACGCCGTCTTTATCATAGAAAACGGTAGGGTCGATACAGTTCGGATAACTTAAGTGATTATATTCCGCCGACTGCAGATAGTCTGTTACCTTTACATCCTCTCCCATAATCTCTTTTAAATTTGTATTATCTGCCGTCATAGAAGTAAAACCGGAATAAATAAGCGTGTCCACATAACTGTAAGGACCCGTAATCTCGTCCGCAACGGCAAAACAGATATTGGAAGTGCGCCAGTCATGGCTTGTGGAAAAATACATCACCCATTTCCCCATGGTCTCATTATAAATAACGTCCGGCGCCCACACCGCATAGCCGCCCTCCACATAATTTCCCACATAGGCAAAAGCTTTCATATCTTCATCAAAAAGATTATCAAATAAAGGATTGCTTGCGTTTACGCCGCTTGCAAACGATTCCCACTTTACTAAATCGCTGCTTTTCGCCGCTTCCATATGGGAACCGAAAATATAATATGTACCGTCCGCTTTCACGATAGACGGGTCATGTACGGATATACCGACAACCGTATTACCCTGCTCTATTTCCGAGACGTCTTTTCCCTGCAGTTTTCCGCAGCCGATAAGCGCTGTCGAAAGAGCGGCAAATACCAGCCCGCACAATAAAAACTTTTTCCCTTTCATCTTATACCTCCACAATAATCTAAATTATTTTCAATATCTATTAAACATTGTATACATATTGCCCAATTTATGCAAGTAAAAGCAAAGTAATTGATAATATTTGCCTTATCATTTATACTGATATAAAATTATCAGCACAAAAATACAAGGAGGAACATCCATGACACAAATCCATTATCCGCAAAAACCGCCGGTGGAACCGCCCAAACCGGAACATCTGACAAAAGACCGCGACCTTCCGGGCCTGTGGATGACCCATGACCCCGCCATCTATCATGACCCGGTCAGCCATAACTATTACATATACAGCACAGGCGCCATCTGTAAGCGTTCCAAAGACTTACTGCACTGGGAAAGCCTTGGCAAAGTGGTAAGCGACCCGCCCGAAGAATCTGTCAACTGGACAAAGAGCCATGATATCTGGGCGCCCGACATTGTCAAAGTGGGAGCGGAATACCGTCTGTACTGTTCCAACTCTTCCTGGGGCGTAAGACAATCCTGCATCTTTCTTGCCGTCTCCGACACCCCCGAAGGACCGTTTATCCCGCGCGGCTGCGTACTCAAGACAAGCGACGCGCTGCCGGTAAATGCTATCGACGCCAATATTATCGAAGACGCCGATTCCGGAAAGCAATATCTTCTTTACGGTTCTTTCTGGGGCGGATGCCATATTCTTTTGCTGGATAAAGCAACAGGGCTTGCGGCCGAGGACGGTATCGGAACCTGCGTGGCAAGGCGCCCCTCCTGGACAGACTGCTCCATAGAAGGGCCTTATATGATTTATCATCCCGAAACAAAATACTATTATCTTTTTGTTTCCTATGGTTCTTTAAAAAGCGATTATAATATACGAATCGGCAGAAGCCGGAACATCACCGGACCTTTCTACGATTTCCATGGACGTGATATGACTGATATCAATGACGAAGACTGCTCTGTCGGCCTTATGATTTCCTGCGGGTACCGATGGTTGGATGGCACGCCGTATATGGCTCCCGGCCATAACTCTGTTCTGCAGGATGACGACGGCAGAATGTTTCTGGTTTCCCATATCCGGGAAATGAATTTTAAGAGCGAACCGGAACCTTCCACCATGCAAATCCGCCAGCTTTACTTAACGCCTGACGAATGGCTGATTGCCGCGGCGCAGCCCTACGCGGGCGAAACGCTCCAGACATTATCAGAAAGCGATATAATTGGTTCCTATGAAAGAATTGCCTTGACGCCATCTATTCCGCAGGGCATCATGTGCGCCCATCCGATGCGTCTTATGGAAAACGGACGTATGGAATGCTGCTCCATTGTCGGCACATGGAAAATGGTAAGCGAACACACACTTACCATCCAATATGGAACAATAACAGAAACGGTGATTGCCTCCCCGGCATGGGATAAAGAACTGGAACGCCCTACCCTGATGCTCTCCGGTCTGTCAAATAAGGGCGTCTGCACCTGGTATAAAAAACGCCCTAGTTGACTTCCATCCAGAAGTTCTCCCGTTCTCCGCAGAATCCGGGTTCCTCGAAAAAGGAACAATATAGCTGCTCCACTTCCTCGGCGGTTTTCACGGAATCATAAATCGTTAATGCGGAAACATAACCTTTATAGGATTTCTGGAAAGGGTCGCCTCCCAAAAGCACCTGACGGCAGGATATCATCGTTGGCACGTCCACCCGGTATCCTGCTTTTCTTCCGTTAATATAATAACAAATCGACTCGCTGAAAGAATCATAGGTTACGGCAATAAAACACCATTTATGAAGCGTGGCGGTACGGCTAAATGTATCGTGCCAGCCGTTATTCATATCGATGTCCTCACTGATACGGTATATACTCTGCCCGCCGCCCAGATAAGGCACAAGCGAAGCAAACCCGCCCAGATAACGCATATAAATCACGCTTGTCCACTCCAATGACTCCTCCGGCTTTATCCACAGTGTCAGTGTATAACTATTGCCGGAAAACAGGCTTCCCGGATAACAAAGCAGATTTTGTTCCGTCTCGCCTCCCGGAAAATAAACGCCGCCCCACATATCGCTGATGCCGGTGGTGAGTTCTACGCCCGTACCCTGCATCTCTCCCGTCATATCGCCGTTTTCGTCGGCAAACCCGTTTTGAAAACGAAACACCCTTACATACTCTTTATCCGCAATCTGATTCTTCGTATAATCCAGATATTCCTCAAGCGGAAGCTGTTCGGCATAAAAGCTGCCCGCTGCCGCGTCGCATCCACAGCTGCTTAAAAAGATAACCTCTTCTTTATCCACAAGACCCTGTGCTACTAACAGCAGCTTCAAATCTTTCCCCAGCTTGATTATTGTCTTAATAATCTGCCTTCCCTTATTGTTTTGGATGTTCTCTTTAATATATGTTTCCTCGAATTTAAGACTATCCACCGGAAGGCGTCTCAAATAACGGAAACTGGAAAAATCTTCCCCAAAGTGAATTAAAGCAAGGGAAAATCCCTGCTCCTTTAACTTCTCCATAGAAGCAATAAGCTTGTCGGTATTTCCTGACGCAAATGCCTTCTCGCTCAATTCGAGTTCTATTTCGCCCGCTTCCGTGCCATACCGGCTCATAATTTCCTGCAAACGGGTTCCTAAATTATCATCCAGAAAAAGCAGTCTTGATAATTGTACGCTAATCTTGGTCTTTGCTCTTCCCTCGTCATGAAACCTCCTCAAATCCCGGCATACGGTTTCAAAAATATATAAATCCAACGCCTTGACAAAACTATTTCTCTCAAATACCGGTCTGAAATCCGCTGTTTCCCAAACGATATTTTCATCCCTGTTCCAGATAACGCGCGTCTGGGTCTGCTCCAGCCTGGAACTCTGCATATGGAAAACAGGCTGATAACGTATCTGAAACCGCCCTTCTTTCAAAGCACGTTCCGCATTTTCCTCCATTTCCTTTTCCAAAAGAAACTTCTCTTTCAAGTCATTATAAAACAGATAGCAGCTCTTACCGTTTTTCTTCGCTTCGTACATCGCCGCGTCGCTTTCATTAAGAAGCTGTTCCAACCTCGTATCATAAGGAGCGTTCCACACAATGCCGATACTCATGGAAACTACCGTAAAAAAATCCATCTCCTGACTCTTTTTACCCATCTCCGATAAAATCTGCTCCGCCGCGCGCGTTAATTCCTCTCTCGACTTTTGCCCGAAAATCATCAATACGAATTCATCACCGCCAAGGCGCACCACAACAGCCTCCGGTATACACTTCTGCATAATATCGGCAGTTGCTATTAAAAGGTCATCTCCCGTCTTGTGTCCGTACACATCATTGACAGTCTTAAAATTATCCAAATCCAGAAACATGAAATGAATATTTTCTCTACCGGACATTTCTTCAAACTTTTCATAAAGACCTTTTCGATTGTACAATCCTGTCAGATAATCATAAATACTGTTTTCCATTATCTCTCCATATCATTTTAATCATCTGCCGCGTCTTTTTGTGCCGTCCACTTATCATACGGACATGAATTTTTCCGGATGACGGCGCGCAGTTCCACGAAACATCCGCACGCCCTGCACATGCCGTCCGCCAGTAAATCGCACTCCTTACACAATGCCAGCCGCTCTTCATATATACTTTGAGAAACCTTGATATCTTCGTCCAGATTAGCGATATAATTATGCAGATTCTCAAAATATGCCGCCTCGTCCATTTCCGCTGTCAAGCACCGCCGACAGACGCGCCTTGGCTGTATCGGTTCTTCTTTCATTATTTCACACGGAAGCTGATAACGCTGCACGCGGGTGCTGTAAACGTAATTTTGCCGCCCTCTGTCTTATAATCGGTAAATGTTGCTTCTTTGACATTTTCCGGCTCATCGAATGTATTATGCGCACGCATCTCTCCCGTTAAAACCGCCGCTTCCACATGGGCGGGCGTAAGCTCCGCGAAAGAAATTTCCACCGGAACCGCCTCCGTTACGGACAGGTTATTTACCGTAATATTCACCGTACCGTCCGCGCTTACCGATACGGACTCGCTGATTTGCGAAACCTGATATTTCTCTTCCTCACCGATTATCCGATTGCCCTCTACAAAGCTTTCTACCAATTCCGCATCCTGATGATGTTTATACATATGGAAAACATGGTAGGTCGGCGTCAAAATCATCTTCGGTCCTTCCGTTAAAATAACGGACTGCAATACATTAACAAGCTGCGCGATACAAGCCATCTTCACGCGGTCGCAGTGCTTGTTAAAAATATTCAAAGTAAGGCCAGCCACCAGCGCATCCCTCATGGTATTCTGCTGATATAAAAATCCCGGATTGGTTCCCGGCTCCACATCGAACCAGCATCCCCACTCGTCCACCATCATGCCGATTTTCTTTTGCGGATCATACTTATCCATAATTGTGCCGTGACGAGTAACCAGCTCTTCCATTTTAGCCGCTTTTGCCAGTGTCAGATACCAGTCTTTTTTATCAAACTGCGTTGCGCTTCCCTTGTGCTGCCAATCCTGTCCCGGCACGGTATAATAATGCAGCGACAGACCATCCATAAATCCATGGCAATTTTCCGGCTGCGGATTCTTCGTGCAGGTTTTTAAGACATCTTCTGTCCAAAAATAGTCCGCTGAGTTTGCGCCACAGCATATTTTCTGAATCGGTGCATCCTGATTATATTGTCTTACATAGGTCTGATATCTTCTGTAAAGATTGCCGTAATACTCCGGCGTCATATTGCCGCCGCAGCCCCAGTTCTCATTGCCCACGCCGAAATAATCTATTTTCCAGGGCTTTTCATGACCGTTTTCTTTCCGCAAATCCGCCATCGGGGAAACGCCGTCGAAAGTGATATATTCTACCCACTCGCTCATTTCCTGTACCGTGCCGCTTCCGACATTACCGTTTACATAGGTTTTACAGCCAAGCTGCTCGCACAGTTCAAAAAATTCATGCGTACCAAAACTGTTGTCTTCAACCACGCCGCCCCAGTGTGTATTAATCATTTTTTTCCGCTTCTCTTTCGGCCCAATACCGTCCTTCCAATGATACTCGTCCGCAAAACAGCCGCCCGGCCAGCGAAGCACCGGAACTTTCATTTCTTTTAAAGCGTCTACGACATCTTTCCTCATCCCATTTACATTAGGAATATCGGAGTTTTCCCCGACATACAGCCCCTCGTAGATACAGCGTCCGAGATGTTCTGAAAAATGTCCGTAAATTTCGGGATTGATATGTCCCTTTTTGTTTTTCTCATTAATAAATAATTTTGCCATGATACCCTCCTTATTTAATTATCGAAACGAAATACCGGTTTTCCCTGCTCGTCCCATTTTATTTTCATCAACATAGCATGGCGGTTCGGGTTATATAACGGGTCGCCAACAATTTCCGTTTCTGTCCGCGCGTGGAAAACCAAAATATCATTCCCCTCCTCGTCCACGGTAAAACTGTTATGTCCCGGTCCGTAAACCGTATATGCCTTATCGGAGCAAAGCACCGGATATCTTTCTTTTTTCCATGACAGCGGGTCTAATAAATCGGAATCCTCATCCGCCGTCAGCATTCCCATACAGTAAGCGACGCCCGTATCCGATGCGGAATATGTAAGAAATATTTTACCATTTCTTTTAATGACCGCAGGTCCTTCGTTCACCCAGAATCCTACCCGCTCCCAGTCATAATCCGGCGTCGTCAAAAGCACCTGCACGGTCTTTAACTGATAAGGAGTTTCCAGTTCCGCAATATATAAATTGGAAATCTGCCGTCCTACGCCGACTTTTTCCGCCCAGACATAATAATATCTGCCCTTGTTTTCAAAAACAGTCGCATCGAGGGAAAAAGCACGGAAAGAAAATTCATCCTCCGGCGCGCATCTCATCATGCCTTTTTCTACCCAGTTTCCGGTAACGGGATCCTCATCCAGACATTCCAATACATATGGCCGAATATCCCATATATGGTCTTTTTCTCCCGCCGCAAAATAGATATACCATGCGCCGTTAATATAATGGAGTTCCGGCGCCCATACATGATAGCTCATAATGCCTGTATCATGCTTGTGCCATATTTCTGTTTCCTTTGCATCCTGTAAGCCTGCTAACGTATCCGACCTGCGCAGCACGATTCTATCATACTCCGGTACAGACGCCGTAAAATAATACTGCCCATCTGTATGTCTATAGATATATGGGTCCGCCCTTTGTAATATCCACGGCTTATTATATGGTATTTCTTTTTCCATTTCTCTTATCCCCCAATCTTACCCTTTTCTATTTTTATTATTTTAAAATATTATACTTTAATCTAAATTATATGGGATTCATTTCCATAAATCAACTACTTTTACCGATAGCAGTAATTTAACTTACCAAAACGGATTTCATCGCCGGGTTCTATTTCCACCGTTTCGCTCGGTTCCATGCGCAATCCGTTTTTATAAGTTCCGTTCATGGAATTCATATCCGTTAAAAGAACTTTTTCATCCCGTCTTTCTATCCGCGCATGAAGCCTGCTGATGGAATCATCCGCAAGAACGCAGTCCACGCATCCCGCCATTTTCCCTATTGTAAACGGAAACTGTGTCAACTCGATATGTTTTTTATTCTTTTTATCCAAAGCATATAATTTATATTCCATCTTCTGCCTCTTAGTATCTATAAAAACCGTTTCCCCGTAATCCGGCGTCTGTCGGTTTTCCGCCGTCTGCGGCTGCTTTATGGGGCTTCCTTTCGCCACCGCCATGTCCATATTTTTATCCAATACATTTTGCAGTGAAACCGCCCTTTCCTCTCGAAACTCATCTTCAATATCCTGTATCAATTCTCTGTCCCCCTCCTCCTTTTCCCGGGTTTTTCGTCCGGACAGCACGGTCTGTATCAGGGAAAACACAAGACATAATCCCATAACGCCCAAACAGCAGACTACGATTGTCATTTCCTCCGGCGACAGTTCATAATGCAGATAGACCCAGAGCGTTCCCACAATGCCGCATAATGCCGCCGCCGCAAAAACAGGATAAAACATGGTTCCTTTTCCCGTCCTCTTTGGGGCATCACCCACTCTATGATACGCAGAATATCTTTCCTGCTCCCCTTCTATAGTGTCCTTCTCTTCCATATAAGCGGACGGCGCAATCATTTCACTCTCTTTTTCCAGGACGTTATCTGCCACAATAGCAGATACATCCATATCCTCACCTGTATTTTCAAACATTCTCACGGTCTGCGCCCATGAAAAGAACTGTTCCCCCGACAACTCGTATATTTTATAAACAATATCAACCAGTTTCTGATTTTCCGTATCGATATGATTAATCAAAAAATCCATTAATTCCTCATAGGGATTTTCCGTATCTATGTTTTCTCCCGGATAATACAGTCCAAAGTACTGCCCGGCCGTAAAATCATAATAAATACTATCCGGCTGCATAAGCAGTCCTCTCTCTTCCATAAAAAACCGTTCCATGCCCTGATAGATGCCGTCCATTTGCGCAAAAAAATCCCTGACCTGTTCATACGTCATCTTCTTTCCCTGATAATAATTTTTTAATGTCACTTTGGAACTGATATCATAATAAAAATATGCCGCTCCGTTAATATTCCTGACGGAACATTTTAACACCCTTTCTATTTTATCGGATGCCAGCATATGATATTGATAATGCTCTTTCGCCTCCGCGTTCTCACACTTTAAAATCAAATAGTTATGATTATAATCTTTATAATATTTTGCTTCCAGCATTTTCACACCTGTCTTTCTTTCTACTATTCTTGCAAATAATGCACGATATTTTTTGCCATCCGGCACTTACGAATCACTTTAGCCGGATTGATTATCTGTGCTTTTGCCTGCGTTTGTATCCGCCAGCCGCCATCCTGCGCCATCAGTAAAAAATGATGAAACGGCGCTTTAATGCTGCACGCCGCATAGACGCTTACTTCTCCGGAAGACTGCTCTGCGTTTTTTTCCACTTTTCCTACGCCAAAATACTTTTTACCAAATTGTGTCTCCATATGAGAGGAAAGATAATCTGACACGCCGTTTTCCTCTTTCTGCACACTGGCCCGGAAACAAACCGTATAGGCATCCTGAAACAATACGCACTTATCGTACAAATAAAAAGCGGCATATATCAAAAACACAAATAAAAATATGGTCCACGGAATAATAAAAGCCGCCTCCAATGTCATATAACCGCCCATATTAATATGTATGGCTTTTCTCTCTTTCTTATTTTTTTCTTCTTTTCCTACAGTTTTCATAAAATAAAACAAACCCCCATTCCTATCGTAAGAAACGGCGCAAACGGAATCCGGCTCTCTTTTTTCGCCTTATGGATAAGCAGTAAGAATAAACCGCAGCAGGCGGAAAGAAACAAACCGACGCACAGACCGAAAAAACATCGGTAAAATCCATTCATAAGCCCTATGATTAATAATAACGCCCCGTCTCCGTAGCCCACTTTCTCTTTTGTACACCAGCTTACCGCCAGGAAAAAAATACCGGGCAGCAGGGAAAATAATATCTGTGCCACAGATTCCTCTCCACTTTTTATCCGCCATATGGCAAGCCCCGCCGCCGTTAGTATGCCTGCTGCCGCCAAAATCAGCGGAATTTCTTTTTTTCTGATATCAAATACGGCGCATATTCCTAAAAAAACCAGTATGCCTCCTTTTACGACAATGCTTTCTATCTGCACTTTGAACACTGCCCCCTTCCTCCCACTTCCGATAGTGGTATCGTATAGATGGTTCTTTTTAACCCCGGACAGGTAATAAGCGTATGATAACTGTTTCCCTGTCCGGTAATGTAAAGCGTCCCTGCTGCGCTTTTTCTGCCGCAGATTTCGCATGGATAATACTTTCCGCCCGACTGATTTCTGCTTGCTTCCAATACATCCGCATGGATACTTTCAACCGATGGATTCAGATAGGTACAATTACGGTTTGTATGGTAGACCGTTCCTGTCTCCGTAATATAGACCATCGGGTCCTCCTCTGTAAAATCGCTGATACCGCTTTCCACGTCATAGCCTGTCCACGCCCGTCCGTAATAACATTGACTGACTCCAAAATCTGCAAATTTCATAAACGGAAAAACCGGATGGATTTGATAAGACAGATAAATCTCTACCATATCGTTTCTTCCCATAATGGAAGTGCCATGAAAAGAAATTCCTGCCGCTCCGTTTTTGATACAGGAGCCATCCAGATACTTTCTGCCCGCATATTCCAAAATCTGATTTTCAGCGTATGTCTTTGTCAACGCCACGGAGACAATATCTGTCGGCAGGGAAGTACCCGCCGTCTGTCCGTACGCATAAGCGGCGAACGCTATTTTATTGCCCGTCTGATGAAGCGCCGCGTTCAGGCGGCTCTGTAAGCCTATCATATTCATTGCCGCCATAATCTGTAACAGGAAAAACAAAAACAACGGGAGCGTCATAGCCGCCTCTAATGTAAGGGAAGCTTTCAGTTTCCGGGAGGTAAAAGAGGACGCCCTTTTTGCCGGTTTTTGTAAACGAAGAACTGTCAGATGTGTCCGGAGAGAATTTACTGTCGAATGATTTGTTTTTATGTGCAACCGTAAAAAGGGCATCCTCTTTTACCTCCTTTCCGCCTAATAATATCCATACAAACGTTCCATTTCATAGTGGGATCCAAAGCCGCTTACTACCGACATCCGCGCCCGATAGGTATCAAAGCATCCATCCATTCGGAAATTGCCATTGCCCGGCGTTTTCCGGATATCCATTTCCATAATGTCCATTGCCCGGAATGTTCTGTCATGGTCGTTTGTCAGAAACAGCATAACTTCCAAATACTCTTTATAACTGAGTCCTCTGCCGCCATCCTCATTGGTTAAACTTCCCTTTACATTTTTGATACTGTCAATCCCGGTTTTCCAATCCGCGGCGGTTTTATATACAGGCACTTTTCCTCCCTGCAAAAGCGTCTTCACATCCTGCAAACTTTCCACATACGCCCAGGCGTATAAAATGGTATATTTAACCGGTTCCGTCAGCGCAGGCAAAAGCGCGACTGCCGATAGGGTAAGCGCCATCGCCTCCGCCTGCGCTACTTTTCCTCCATCCGAAAGAAGATATAAGATATTGGCTACTTCCCGCCACCGCAAAAGCCTCTTAGCTACCTGTTCCAGATTCTGCCAGTCGGTATCTTTTCCGGCAATAAGATATTCGATTTGATACTGTAATAAGGAATTTTCTTTTTCATTTCCATAGTACCCGCATTTCTCAAACAGATAAGCCAGAAACAAAATGTCATTCGGCATCCCCGAAACCTTTGCCGCTTCTTCACACACGCCGTTTCCTTCAATAGGAACGCGGTGGGATATAAATTGTGCCAGGTCTGTCTTTACTGTGGAAATGCTTTCAATATCCTCCACAACCAGATTTAACACACCAATACTCCGTGTCGCATTGGCCGCATCAGCCGGATTATCCAACGGAACTTTTTCAAATACGCCTTCTTCCACTTCCTCTTCCGGAAGTCCGATTTCTTCTATCTGCGCCTGATAGCTTTCCCGCTCTCCCGCAATATCGCGGGATTCCATCTGTGCGCCGTCTATCTGTACGGCATTGCCGCTTATCTTTTCCAGTAAGCTTCCTATCGGGTAATCTGCCATATAATCGGCAATCTGCCTTTTTAATACATCTCCCTCCGCATCAGAGGCAGCGGAGTATTCGATAATCTCCACATCCTCAATATGCATATCCAGAAAATCCCGCGTCCACTGAAAATTTCCGTTTTTCTGCGGCTTTAGATTACCCTGAATATAATTTCGCAAATGCTCTGTTGTATTGGCAATAGACGGCATATCTTTTCCATAGGAAGTATCTACGAACAATAAATCATACTGCTCTAATAATTCCCTGTGGTATTCCGCCAACACCGCATTCATCCCGATATCCGCCGCGCATTCAAATTTCATCCGGACCGCGCTCATCCTTGCCCCCTCTATCAGAGTCAGAACAAGCGACAAAATCAGACTAAGCGAGAGGGAACAAAAGACCGTTATATACCCTTTTTTCATGACATTATCGTATTACTGTCCGTCGTAATTTTTTCAAATACGCTTTCCACCAGAGAACGCAACTGCTCTTTGAAAATAATGACCAGACCAATCAATACGACGATAATCAGGATGATTTCCACGGTTCCCATGCCGTCCTCCTCCCTGATAAAATTTCCAAGCCCTTTTAATTTTTTCTTTCTCATACCAATGTATCCTCCTTCTCTTATCTTAATATTTTTCTGCCCCGCCCAATTGCAGTGCATTTCGTGTATCTTCCCTATCAGGAAAATGAAAAATATGCCGGAATCATAATTAATACCATAACAATACATAGCATCATCATCATCGGTAATAACAGTTTGGTTCCGGCCTCCTCCCCGGCTTTTTTCGCAGCATTCTTTCGCTGTTCAAAGGCGGACGCCGTCTCCTGCCTGAGCATCATTAGTAAATCATTGCTTCCCTTGCGCAGATTCTGCGACAAAAGCGCGCTAAGTTTCATATAGGGCTGTAACTGACACCGCTTTCCCAGATGCGCATAAGCCTCCGTCTCCGATACGCCGCTTTGCAATTCATGGCAAAGCAGTGATATTTCTTCATACACATACCGTTTTGTTCCGGAAACTTTCTGCTTTTTATAATCCTCCCCCATCTTTAAAAAAGCGTTGCGGATTGTCATGCCCGCTCCCATATACAGCGTCAGCTTATTGACAATTTCCGGATAATCCAATAACAGCTCCCGTTTTCGCTTTTCCAGATTTTCTTCTACTTCTTTTTTCTTTGACAAAACTACCAGCGCTGCCGCAATGCACATTACTAAAAAGAAAGTTCCGCTGCTATCCTCAATCACCTCCCTCCATATAATTTTTCTGCCGCCCGCCTCTTTCGGAAGCATCATCCGGCTTTGGCTTTCGCTCTCCCGGCTTTGCTTTTCCAAAGCGTCAAGAATACTCTGCATCAGCATTTCCTCTTTCGTATAAACGGCGGGATATATCTGAACAGGAAAAACCTCTTCAAATTCGCTCTCCCCATATCGGAAACGCGCTTTTAACATGACGCTCTGCGCCTCTTTCAACGTTTCATTACACACCGTACCGTCCGTATGCAGAAGCGAATAGCTTCCGCTCTCCCAGGATATCGTAAAGGGATAACCCTCCATGGAAGTAACCAGATTAAGGTTCTTTGTGATACATTCCAAACCGCTGTTTTCTCCCAGAATCACTTCAGGCAGTTTGGCGGACGCTTCTTTAAACAACGCCGCTGTTTCTTCCGGGCGATATTTTTGTTCCTCTATGGTATAAAGAATGGTCTTTTCCTCTTCCCCCTCTATCTGCGCCGCTAAAGTAATATCCGTACCGCCCTGTCCGTATGGCTTTCTGTCCAGATATCCCCCCTCCTGCAAAAGCCCTCCTGTCTGCGCGCTTAACGCCGTACACAAGCAGAGCAGATTGCCGATAAAAAAGACTGCTGCCGCAAGCGCATACTGCCTGACATAAAATTCTTTTACCTGATATTTTTCCGGTATTTCCGGATGCAGCAATCTTAAATTTTTTCCAAGCCGGATTTGTGCATCCTGTTTTCGCCGCCGCTTGCTTTTCTTGAGATACCATGCGGCCGCTTTCAGGAACAGGCTTTCCCCCGGCCGGCTTTTCTTTTTCTCCTGTCCTTGAAAAGACGCCACGTCCTCTTTACGGGATACGATAAAAACAATACAATAAAAAGCCAAAATCGCTATATAACCATATATCCGTATCATAACCACACTCCTTAGACCTCTATGGAAACTATTTTTCGGGAGAGCATAAACGCCGCCAGATAGAGAAACAGACAGCATGTCATAATAACAATGCCTATCAGATTGTGATACAGAACATCAAAAAAACCTTTTGACGTGATGCTGATGTAAAAAATAATAAAAAACGGGATAACATTCATAATTTTCTGTTCCATTTTTTTGGAACTTAATAAAACCTGTATCTCTTTATCCACCGCGCTTTTTTCTTCAATCGAGTTCGCCGTTTCCGATAAAATTTCCGTCATATTGCCACCGGTCCGCTTCGCTATCAGAAAAACATCCGCAAACTGCAGGATATCCGGCACATGACTTCTTACCCCGAGTTCGTATAAAAGCTTTTCCAGTACCATATTGTTATCAAGCCCTTTGGCGATATAATTTAGTTCTTTGCAAATATGGCTGTCTCTTCCATACAACATCGCCATATCCCGATACGCTTCCCGAAAAGCGTTTTCTACGGAATATCCCGCTTTCTGGTTTGCCGATACCGACAATACGGCATCTTTAAACTGAATGCTTAATTCCTGTCTTCTTTTCCCGGCCAGTTCCTTTTTCTTCCATTCCAGAAAAAACGGAATCACCGGCAGGAAAAGCAGGAATGCCCATACGGATTGATAGAAAAAATAACTTATGATTCCTGCGAGCAAAATGCCCTCCAGCAAATACAAAATCCACTCTCTGCCATTAAACCGATAGTCCTCATAATCCGCCGCACGGTATCCGGATGCCTGCTGTTTTAAGTTTTTCCACATATGCCAACTCTCCTTTCTTCTCTAATGTTCCCGTAATATTGCCGTTATCATCCTCGCCGGTCTCCCGAAAACGGTACAACGGCTGCAAGCGGATTTCTCCCTCTTCAAAGCCAAGCACTTCCATGATTTCCAAAACTTTTCTGCTCTTATCCCGCAGCCTTCCCAAATGAATGAGGATATCAATGCCGGATGCAATCTGCTGCCTGATGGCATTAAGCGGTAAATCCATACCCATTAAAATCATGTTTTCCAGGCGGCTCATCATGTCTTTAGAACTATTGGCATGTCCGGTGGACATGGAACCGTCATGACCGGTATTGAGACACTGCATCATATCAAACGCCTCACCGCCCCTGACTTCTCCGACGATAATCCTATCCGGCCTCATCCTAAGCGACGTTTTGATTAAATCCCGAATGGTAATTTCCCGGCATCCCTCTACATTGGCGTTTCTTGTCTCCATACGGACAATATTGGGAATATTGAGTATCTGTAATTCCGCGCTGTCCTCAATCGTAATAATTCTTTCCTCTTGCGGGATATAATTAGAAAGCGCATTCAAAAAAGTAGTTTTGCCGGAACCGGTCCCTCCGCTGATAAAAATGTTATATTTGGCCGCTACCAGTTTTTGCAGCCACTGACAAACCTCTGCAGGAATGGAGCCGAAAGAAACCAAATCTTCCATGGTAATGGGCTTATCCGGGAAACGCCTGATAGTGACAATCGGCCCGTTTAGGGCGACCGGGCTTAACACGACATTGACTCTTGCACCGTTTTCCAATCTTGCGTCTACAATCGGAGAAGCTTCGTTGACAACTCTGTTACATGCCGCTACTATCTGTTGAATCACATCTTCCAGCTTTTCCTTACTTTCAAACTGTTGCTCCAGACGAAACAGTTTTCCCTTTTTTTCAATAAAAATATGCTCCGCCCCGTTAATCATAATCTCCGTAATATCCGTATCATCCACCAGTTCCTGTAATACATCCAGTTTTCTGACCGCATGAAAAAGTTCTTTGCGAAGCTGTTCTTTCTGCGCCAAAGACAGCGCCCTCTTTTTTCCTTCTTTGATAAGCAGTTCGTCAATATATTCCCGCATTTCCTCGTCGGATATTTCTCTTGAATAATCAATCTGTTCGCTTAACCTTTCCTTTAATTGTCTCTTAACCTCATCCTGCCTGTTTTTCATATAAATCCTCTTGAATAATCGCCTTGACATATCCCGCCAGTTCCCCGTGCGTCATCAAACTTATGTCCGACGGTAACTTCTCAAAAAACGGGAATTTACACTTTACCGTCTTACCGGCAATATCATGTAATTCATTCAGTTGTAAAATCTGTTCGTACTGGTGCATTTTCGCCATCGCAAACCCATCGTTTCCGGTAATGGTATAAATTTTATAACAGCGAGACAGCAGCTCAAACAATCCGTTCATCCCATCCGACAAATCGAGAATCAGATATTCATAATCGCTTATCCTCTCAATCATCTCTAACAGTTCTATCCACTTTTCAGCGGAAATCCCCTGCATGTCCAGGCCTGCCTGCCCCGGCGGAATAAAATCCAGTCCGTTGATGTTTTGTACGATAGAGGAAAGCCTGACAGACAGCTTTTCTCTGGCGCACTTAAAATAATAAAGCACATCCAGCATATCTTCCTGATATTCTTTTTTAAGCATCTGTGCAAATCCCGAGTAACACTCGAAATTCAAATACAGCGTCTTATGTTCTCTGGATAAAAGCTGCCCCATGGTCAAAGCAAAGGATGTTTGCAGACACCGTTTGACGGGTGAATAAACGCCGATAATTTTTAACCGCATAGCTTTTGCGCTTTTTGTCTCCTCCCATCCCTGCCGCTTTGCCATATGCTCCGCAAGTTCTCCGATTATTCGCTGCGGACTCTGAAACTTATCAATATAGCGCCAGTCCGACGCCGCTTTGTTTCCTGTCTCTGCCTCCGCTTTTACCTCCGCCTCTATTCCTGCCTCCACTGCCTTTGTCTCCCCATTCTCCTGCAAGACAAACACGTTAGGAACATCCACCTCATTTCCTAAGCTGCGCATGGCGCTTTCGCTGATTAGCAGAATAACAATCTTATGGTTTTCCATAAAAATCCGCAGTTTATCCGTTTCGGTAAAAAGATGCAGTGCATAAGGCATAGGAACCTTTTCCACGATATATTCCGCCATCCGAAAAGCATAGTTTTCTTCCAAATCGCAGAGCGCAAAAATTTCTTCTTTCAAAATAACCCTCCTAATCCAAGCATCACACTGATGCAAGCCGGTAATGTAAAATGTATTTTATTGCTTTTGTATGTATGGGCATCCTGTGCCTCAATCTCCTCATACAATTTCCATTCCCTTGTCGTAAACAACTCTGACAGATAGGAAAACAGATAGTGCATTCTTTTGGTAAAATTGGATTCCGATATCATTTTCATCAGGGAAAAGAGCGCGGCAATGATAAAAGAACATATGAGGACGTAAAGCAATGACTCTGTCTGCAGAAAACTGCCAACCGCCATAAACAGCTTGATGTCTCCGGCTCCCAGCGCGCCTATTTTAAAAATGGGGTATAGCAGGGCAAAGGGGATTACCATAGAAATTACAGCGCCATATACGCCATACCATCCGCCCTCCTGAATGCGAAAACCCAGACCGGACAAAATACCGAAAAGAATCCAAACGTTATCTATTCTGTCATGTTTAAAATCCATTAGAGCTGCTACGATAAGAAAGAAACTTAAAAAATATTGTACATAAGCCTGTCCAATTAACCACCTCCCGTTTTTTAATCGACTGCATGAATTGTTTGGAAGATACTTCCTGATACTGTTGCAACAGTAAGATAAAATTTATATGGTAAAACGAATTATATCTATTTTTTTTCGTCTTGTCCAGAGCAATTTTAAAAAAAATCTTTTTTTGTGAAAATCTTACAACACCTTAAAAAAATTGATGCCATAAAGTACGATAACCCCCGGAAATCCAAGGATTCCGGATGTCAAAACAGTCATGGGATTGATG
>JAMPCN010000024.1 GCA_023666125.1 Bacillus sp. (in: firmicutes)
GTGTTGCTTTTCGGCATTTCAATAGGTGTTGCAGTTACCCTGAAAATCTTGCAATAACTTTTTTGCGTTTTTGCTGATGAAGCAATGGTAATCAAAGACCGATAGTCGCGCTTGTGTCATCGCTGCGCAACGTCATGGACAGGCTCTGTACAGAGGTTCCCGTCGGCACTTCCACAACCGCAACGAGTTCCGCCAGTTCATATGCGCCTACCGTACCGCGGTATGTCTGAATGTCATTCAAAAGCATTGTAGAAAGCGCACTCTTAGAGGCCTCTCCATTAATGGAAAATCTCATCTTTGTATTATAATTAAGCATATTAAGTTCCGCCTCTGTGCCGCTTTGGTTAATCGCCTGGAACTTTAACACCATAAGCTGCATTCCCGGTGTTGCCTCCATGGCAAAAAAAGCTTCTTCCGGATTTTGCGTCGCATCAGGATAAGAAGTCATCATATCATATCCCGTATACTGAAACGTAAATCCCGGTATCTCATAAAACTCTTCTATAGAAGATGCCTGCGCTTCCTCCGTGGCATCCACAACCTCCGTATCGGGTTCCTGCGCATTTTCCTCCGGTTCGCTGCTTTCCTCTTCGACTTCTTCCGGACTTTCTTCCTCTTGTGGTATTACCGGTTCTTCATATAAAGATAAGTCTACCAGATGGTCATTATAATACTTATCATATTTTAACAACAGATTGACCGCGTACTCCGTAATCATTTCGCTTTCCGCTTCCGTCAATTCCAATGTTTCCCCACATCCTGTTAAAAGGCAGGCCATTCCAAGACCGCATAATAAAACGTTTATCTTTTTCACTGAACTCTCATTCTCCCCATATATACTATAATATTAGGTCAAAATCCCGCCAGCCTCCATCTGTACCAGCATACGATTCCATCCTACCTGTACATTATACTCTATAATTTGTTTTATGACAAATTATTTATTTACGATTTTTATAACAATCTGGTAAAACGTATAAGCAAGTTCTAATTCAAACCAGAATACCACACTGTTTTCATGCAAGTTCCAGCTCAAGCCAGAATACCACACTGTTTTCATGCAAGTTCCAGCTCAAGCCAAAATGCCTCGCCGCTTTTACGCAAGTTCGAGTTCAAACCAGAATTCTACGCCGTTATCATAATTTTTAACGCCGTACTTTTGGTTTAACGATTCCATAATGGCTTTGACAATGGACAGCCCTATTCCGCTTCCGCCATACTGCCTTGTCCTCGCCTTATCCACCTTATAGAATTTCTCCCATAAATGCACAAGGCTTTCTTCCGGTATCGGATTCCCGGTATTGAAAACGGAAACTCTGACTTTATTTTCTTCTTTTTGTAATTTTACATCAATAATTTTTTCATGCAGCGCATAGTTAATGGCATTGCTGAAATAATTCATAAAAACTTCTTCCACCTTAAATTCGTCCGCCCAGACGTATATCGGCTCGTAATGTTCCATACGGACGGAAATTTCTTTCTGTCTCGTTAAAATCTCTGATGACTGAATATAATTTTGAATAAAAGAAACGATATCGAACCGCTCCATCGCCACCGTATCATTGCCAAATTCAAGCTGGTTGAGGGTTAAAAGCTTTTTTACCATGGTATTCATCTTCGCCGCCTCGTCCATAATAACGTCGCAGTAAAAATCCCTGCTTTCGGCATCCTCGTTAATCCCTTCTTTTAATCCTTCCGCATATCCCTGTATCAGCGCAATCGGGGTTTTCAATTCATGCGATACGTTGGAAAGAAATTCTTTCCTCATCTCGTCAATTTCATTTTTCTTTTCAATATCCCTTTGCAGTTCGTTGTTCGCGCTCTTCAGTTCGGAAATTGTCTTTTCCAAAATACCGGACAATTCATTGATATTATGGCCGAGCAGTGCAATTTCCGTCTTGCTTTTTCCGCTGTATTTGGCGTCAAAGTCCAGATGTATCATGCGCTCGGATATTTTCGTCAGTTCCATAATCGGTTTCGTTATCTTACCGGACACCCACAAAGCCACCAGCGCGCCGACAAAAGCCCCTGCAACGCCCACATATGCCAAAAAGCGGTTGGCAAGTTTAACGCTCTCTTTAATGCTCTCTAACGGATTACGGAATAAAAAAAGATTTCCATTGTCCAAAAACCCCCACATTTCCACATATTCCGTCTTTGTCCAGTCATCTAACATAATGCTGATTTCGTATCTTTCACCTTTCTCCAATACCCGGATGTTAGAAGAGTTTCCATTATCAAATAAATTGTTTAAAAGCCGTTTGCTCAACATTTCATAATCGTTAGCCGATGCCTTTATGGTCTTCGTTTCCGCATCCAGTATAATAAAGCTGATATTGTACTTTCCGCTTATCTTTTGAAATTCAATGTCAAAATTCTCTGTGCCGATGCTTCCGTCGTTAGAAGCGGTATTGATATAGTTATAGGCATTCATCAACACATTCTGCTTATTTTTAATATAATAATTTCCCAAAAAAGTATTGTTAATAAACCAGCAAAGAACTATCGTTCCCGCTATCAGAAAGCAAAAAACACCGGCAAACTGTTTTTTAATGGAATATTTCATAATCAGTCCTCTAATACGTCAAAAGCGCTGCCCTTTGCCCATGGACTGCCGATATCGCAGCGGCCATGATGGTACTGCCTTTTGACCTCTCCCTGCATATACTCATCCGACACATCGATTTTTAATCTGCCCGCATCAGAGGCGGCAAAATTATCCAGCATGGCAACTATCTGTTCCAGATTTGCATCATCCATATTTTCTACGGCCATATCGGGTCCTTTTTGTTTTCTTTCCATACTTTACGCACTCCCTTTATGATTCCCATTTTAACGCATCCCATAAGGAATGCGTCTGTTGTTCTCTCTGCCTCTTTTTTAATAGATAAGCTTTTAACTCAACATTATCTTCGTCCAAATCATCCAGCGCAGCATTGATATTTTCTTCACAAATGCCGCCGGCTTCATACAAAATATCACAATACATAAGCTGCTCATGACGGTGTTCCTTTACCGCTTCCCATGCCGATTCATCACCGCGGCCCTTTGTCCTTTGCAGCAGATATTGTATCAGCGTATGCCGCACATCATCCGCCATATAATCCGGATAGCAAAGACGTAAAAAAGCAATATCCGCCTTTTTCTTTGCCAGTTCTTGTAAGCACATCTCCTGTTTATGCGCCATGTCCTCCTCGGCACAGTAAACCAGATTTTTCAATGCGCTCTCCTCGGATTCTTTTAAAACCGTCATGATACGCGCGTCCAGATTCCGATACCAGCTATCGCTTCCTACAAGAAGCGGCGTAAGCAGGTAGTCCGCCTCCAGCATCGTCACGGCACAAGCTAACAGCCTGTCTGTTTCTTTTCCATTTCCTGCAATGCAGACTTCATATAAACGCTGCGCTTTTTGGAATACCTGTCTGCCAAAGGCTACCTCTTTTTTCGGAAGCGTTATTTTTTGCAGTTCCCGGCAGCTTAAAAATGCCCAGTCTCCAACCGTTTCTATTGTATTTGGAAAAATGATATGGTTTATATGCCGATTGCCCAGAAATGCCTTCTTTCCGACTGCTTTCACCGGATAGGAATCTATCCGGGCGGGAATCATAAGCGTCCGGGCATCGCCCTCATAGGCCGTGATGCAAAGACCCGCATCCAATCCGGCGCCGTTTTCACCGGTATAGTAAAAAACGCCGTCTGCCGTTTCATATCGCTTCGTTAGCATCAAACTTATACCCCATCCCCCAGATTGTCTTAATCAGCTCGCCTTTATCGCCCATTTTACTGCGCAATTTTTTGACATGGGTATCAATCGTCCTGGCATCGCCAAAATAATCATAATTCCAGACACTGTTTAAAATCTTTTCCCTTGAGAGCGCAATTCCCTGATTTTCTATAAAATAGGATAACAACTCGAACTCCTTATAGCTTAAATCCACCTGTCTGCCATCTATTGTGACAATATGCGCCGCCTTGTTGATTAAGATGCCGCCCGCCTCCAAAACCGCATCTTCGCTCGACTGGCCTGTCCTTCTTAAAATCGCTTCCACCCGCGCTACCAGAATCTTCGGACTGAATGGCTTGGAAATATACTCATCGACGCCCAGTTCAAACCCTTGCAGTTCATCCCGTTCATCCGCTTTGGCGGTCAACATGATAATCGGCACTTTGGAATAGGCGCGTATTTCCCTGCATACCTGCCAGCCGTCCAGTTTAGGCATCATCACATCCAGAATCATCAGTTCAATATCGTTCTGGGCAAAAAAAATGTCCAACGCCTGTACTCCGTCTTCGGCTTCTAACACTTCGTAATTGTTTTTGACTAGAAAATCCTTTACCAGTTTCCGCATACGGCTTTCATCATCTACAACCAGTATTTTCCGCTTATCCATGCAGTTTTCGCCTTCCTTTCAGATATCGTTTCCAGCATCAGTATAACCTTAAAATATGAAAAAACTGTGACGAAAAGGCTAAAAATTCTGATTTTTACGGATTGCCGATTCTTTTCTCCGCCTCGCGCACCGCCTGTTCCCGCTGCGTCAGTTCCTGCTCCCATTCCGAATATTCATTCACAATCTCTCTTCTATAATTAATAATATTAGGCGTATCGCTCTTTAAACAAATGGAAAACATGGCGATGATGACAAGCGCCATAAGCACATTGAAACAGACCGAGGTGATAAACCTGCCCTTATATTCCGGCTGCCTTGCGGCGACGCTGCGCCTGATGGAGCGGTTTGCCTCCGTCTTATTGCTAAAAGTCGTATTCAACGGAATGGGTCTGATTTTATCTTCCGGTATGCCGCAGCGTTTTAAATGTTCCTGTATCTGAAGAAGATAGGCAAATCCTATCGGCGTCTGCAAAATCCTGGTATCTAACGCCTTATGATAAAGCATCAGCACATTTTGCGGTTTTTTATAATCAAGGTTATCCTCCAGATTTTGTATGCGCTTGGCATCCAGCCTTGCCGTTTCCGCATCCGCCACCGTAGCAAAATGATAACCTCCTACAACCAAATCGTCTTTTGTTTCCATATATAATAACCATGCCTTTCCGCCCGCAGCTTTGACGCAGGCCTCACATTCTGTTCTATTTTAGCAAGATTCAAACGCTAATGCAACAAAAAGGCATAAGTTAAGAATTTCTATTTTTTAGAATGCCGGCAATTATAATGCCTGCCACAAGCGCGGCAATCATCACCAGCCAGACAGTGTCGTATAACGACTCCCGGCGGTATTTTTCCACCGTCTCGGTAATAAATACGGTCTCTTTGGCATTCTCTGCCATTTCCTCATCTAATGCCACAATATCCATATTTTGCACCGCCATACTCCCGGCGGGAACATATCCTGTTATCCCCTGATACATGACGCGATACCAGCCGTCTTTTTCCTGTCCTGTCACAAAGACAGACGCTTCCTTTTCATAGACCATCAATGTTTCTGATGATGCGTCCGCCTCCGCTTTCACCTCTATGTCTTGTCTTGCTGTCATAAGCTGGCCTAATATGCTTATCGGCATACGCTTCTCCTTCTTTCTTTTTTATTCTGTTAAAAAAAGCACATAATGATTGGCTTTGATACATTCCGTATATTTTTCTTCCATTTTCTTCAGATACCGGCTCTCTTTATCGACAAGGATAAATCCTCCCTCCTTTATCACAGGTTCCCATATCGCCTCGTCAGGGCTTTCATCCTTATCGCATTTTTCCTCTATGACAACAATCGGCCTTTCTTTTAAGGCAAACTGAAACAGGCCGATATACGCGCTTTTTCTTCCGTTATGCAGATAATAAACGGACATGTCTTCTGTATCGTTTTTTCTTTCATAATCTTTGATATATTCATAAATTCTCAGGTTATAACAGGCAAGGTCATTACTGTAATAAATGTATTTCTGACTAAGCCTGAGCGCGAGCAAAACCTCCATGAACAACAGCGTGCCTATTATAAAAATATCCTTTTTCCATTTCCTTCCGATAATAATACAGCCCGTCAGGATAAGCATTAATAAAATGCCAAATCCATACGCTTTTCCAAATTCCGGTAAAACTTCATAACCATACCGTTCGTTGGAAAGATAATTTAATCCCGCCGCATGCGTTCCCGTCATCTTATCGCTGCCGCTATGTATCGCCTGCCAAAGCGTCGGTATCCATAAGAGTGTGGAAATACCCGCGTTTTTTAAAAATATCCGAAAGGGGCATTCGCTTTCTAACATGATAAGCATACCGATACCGATGAATATAGGAATCAGATATTCGTTATATCTGCCGTAAATCATAAAGTCTAACTGTTTTGCCCCGCTCGTCGCAATGGCCGTAATCAAAAACTGCCCTGCCATGGAAAGCGTCAGAAATATAAAGAAACAGTCTCCCCGAACCGCCCGCTTTATGGAAGCTGCCGCCGCCGGATAAAACAGACCAAAAGAGGCCATTCCCAGATAATAAAGTTTTCCCTCGCAGCTTTGCAGCAGTTTTAAGATTCCCGTCAGCGTAAAAATCTCTTTTAACTGCCCGAAATGCCCTGCGTAATTATTTTTAGCCATTGCTTCCGCATCTGCAAGAACATAGGCCGTATCTTTTATCACGCTTTGTAAATAGAAACCGGCCGCCATAGCGGCACAAAAAACCAACAAACCAACCGCTATGCTCTTTCTATATTCCGGTCTTTTCCATCCACAAAAGACGAGAGTCATCACCGCCGCAATCACAACGCCCACCGTACGCATATGCACAAAATATAAATAGGCCAGCAGAACTGACAGCATTGTCATTTTTATTATGCCCGGTTTTTCCAGAAAGCGCAGCAGCAGCCAGCAGATAAAAAGATAGAGAAAACATAAAAGCGCCTCCGCCAACGTTGTCTGCATGTAAAAAGTCCAGACCGGATACAATACCGCTACGCCGACCGCCGCCGTCAGCTTTCCTGCCTGCTCGTCTTTATCGGCATTTTTTTTAACGTCTCCTTTGAGGTTTTCTTCAGCGTCTTCTATCCCTTGCAGCTTGATATATATCCTTGTCAAAATACCATGAATAAGGCCGATACCGATACACTGCAATATCATATTAACAGTGACGGCTATCCGGTACGCCTGGACGGAATCCGCGCTAAAGCGCAGTATCGGCGTTAATATCAGGCTATAGCTGAAAGAATAATACAGTGAACTTGTCGCCATAACGGCTGACCAGTCATATCCGTTCCATGCCGCTGCGCTTACCCAGTATCCAAATTCATCCGGATATATATGGAACCCGTAGATTCTATAAATACCGCGACAAAAAATGCTGAAAATAAGCGCAGCAAACAACAGGAAATACATCTTCTCTGCAAACTTAATATTTAATGATTGCATAAGCTCCCTGTCCGCCTGTTGTGTTGAAAGTTACCGTGTCCGGGTTGTCATCCATATCTTCCAGAATCGTCACCGCGCCGCCCGGACGCACACAGACCATGGCAAAGGTCTTACCGCTTTGCGTAAATGATTTCGGAATGCCGAATTTTAACGTAACCTCTGCCCCGTCGGAAGAAAGCAGTTCAAATTTTCCGCCGCCCATCTTGCCTAGTTCCACATTTACATAAGGACCGACGATAGCCCCTATCGCCTCCGCGGTCTGATTGATAACGTCTGCGGCCTGGCTGCTTTTTTTCACGTCCATATTATAGATTCTTGCATACGGCTTTTCACCCGGAGAAAGGTCGTAACTGTCGGCAATATTGGCAAGACTTGTCGTAACTGCCGTGCCGCTTACGCTTGTTGCGACATATACACCGCTTACACTCGACGATACGCCCGCCACCGTACTGCTATCCGGAATCTCCATAATACTGTTTACCGCTTCGTATCCGCCGCCATCTTCGGACGCGCTGCTTATAGACTGATTAACGGCGTTTAGCACTTCTTTTTCGGATATGGAACTTATCGTATCGCTTTTACTTTCTTCACTGCTGCTTTCTTCTATACTGCTCTCCTCGACGCTGCTTTCTTCAACGCTGCTCTCCTCTATACTGCTTTCCTCAGTACTGCTTTCCTCTGCGCTGCTTTCTTCTATACCGTCTCCTCCGTCCGCCTTTACGGTCAGCCGCATGGACGGCATCACAATAAGCGCCGCCGCCAGAATCATGACAAACGCCTTTTTTACTACTTTCATTTTCATCTTGCTCCTCCTTATATTGCATGACTTTATCTATTGTCATTCTATGACAAAACGGCAAAAAAAGACCGATGAACGGCTAAATGCTTTCATCGGTCTTTTCCCACTCAATTTCTATTTTATCTTTCTGACAATTCCATTTCACGCTTTCTTCTGTTCTATCTTCGTCCGAAGCAGATACCAGAACGCGCCTGCAAGGCAGATAGAGGAATACGTTCCGCAGATGATGCCCGCGATTAGCGGCAATGCAAATTCCCTAATAGAAGAAACGCCGAATATCTCCAGAGCCGCCACCATAAAGAACGTCGTTAAGGAAGTAAAGACGCTTCGCGACAACGTCTGGGAAATACTTCTGTTGACAACCTCCTCCAAATTATCTTTTCTTCCCATTTCCCGCATATTCTCACGGATACGGTCAAAGATAACGATTGTCGCATTGATGGAATAACCTACAATCGTCAACATACAGGCAATAAAGGTATTGCCGACGGATACTCTTGCCACCGCATAAAAAGCAAGCACGACCAGAATATCATGCAACAGCGCGATAACCGCGCTTGCGCCGAAACGGATATCCTTAAACCGCAGCCAGATATAAATTAACATACAAACAGTTGCCATTATAATTGCAACTATCGCATCTGATTTCATTTCCGAACTTACGGTTGCGCTGATTGTTTCCGCGACGATGGAACTTTCCTCCACGCCAAAATTCGTTACCATGACATTGACAAACGTTTCTCTCTCCGCTACGTCAAGCGTTCTTGTCTTAATGATAATCTGATTGGAACCCGCTACTTTCGTTATCTGTACGTTGCCGTCATTGGTAATATTTTCAATTAACGGAACAACCTGCGCGTCAATTTCCTCTATCGCCATATCCGTCGGCATCGTAACCGTTGTAGACGTACCGCCCACAAATTCCAGGCTGTAATTTAACGGCGAAGAGCCGGACGCCGAATTGACTCCCATCACCACAAGTCCAACGAGTATTACCACTGTGGATATGGCAAAAAAGATTTTCTTTCCGGACAATATCGACAGCGTCTTTCTTTCCTTTGCCACGCCATATGCCTTAGGCGACTGTACGCCGATTGCAAACAGCGCATTCAACAGGAACTTCGTTATCACAAGCGCAGTAAACATGGATAAAATAATACCTAACATAAGCGTCTGCGCAAAGCCTTTAATGGTTCCCGTTCCTCTTACCATCAAAACTACCGCGGCAATAAACGTTGTCACGTTTCCGTCAAAAATAGCGGAAAATGCTTTGGAAAAACCTATCTTAACCGCCGATTGCACCGTCTTTCCCGTCGCCAGTTCTTCCCTGATACGGGCAAATATAATCACATTGGCATCCACCGCCATACCGATTGATAAGATAATACCGGCAATACCGGGCAGTGTCAGCGTAATTTCAAAAGCATCCAGTAAAATAATCATAAGCGCCGTATATAAGCAAAGGGCAAAGCTTGCCGCAATGCCCGGCACATAATAAACGGCAATCATAAAGATAACGACAAGCGCAAATCCGACGGCCGCCGCCATTAAACTCGTCCTGATAGCGTCGGAACCAAGCTGCGCGCCTACAACATTAGAACGCAGTTCTTCTAACTCTAATTTCAAGCCGCCGATACGAATGGTAGAGGCAAGCTGCTGTGCTTCTTCAACGCTGCTTTGTCCGGTAATAATCGCATTACCGTCTGTAATTACCGCCTGTACATTCGGCGCGCTGACAATCTCACCGTCATAATAAATCGCAATGGTCTCCCCCGCGTTATACGCTTTCTCCGTCGCCTTGGCAAACGCCTCGGTTCCCGCATCCGTTAAGGTAAGCTGCACAACGTATTCCGTATTGTTCATCAGGCTGTCCTGCTGCGAACGCGCCTGTGCGCCCGCTACATCCGTACCGGTCAATATAACGGAGCCGTCCGCCATTAATTCATCGATTGTCTTATTTAACTGGCGCACCGGAATCAGATTACCGTCCGTATCGACGCCGTAACCTGCCGTGTAATTCTCATTACCTTCACTGTCTGTCTGGGAAATAAAATATAAGGTTCCCGGCTGTCCTAATTCCTCTAAAATCGCATTGGCGTCGGTAACGCCCGGAATCTCGATATTGATTCTGTTACTGCCTTCCTGATAAACCTGCGCTTCCGTACTGTAATTTTGCACACGCTGCTGCAGTTTATAAATAGTATCACTCATATCCTCTTTGTCCGGTGCTTCATCCCCGACAACCTGATAGGTGATACTGACGCCTCCCGCAAGGTCAAGCCCCAGATTAATGCTGGAGGCGGAACCTGACTTGTCCGCGCCGACGCCAAAGACTGCAACATATCCCAATCCGACAAGCGCCAGTACATAAATAATCAGGCTGATAATGGCTCTGCTTTTTTTCATTTTCTCCCTCTTCCTTTCTAAGCTAATGCCGCTTTTATCATAATGGCGCATTCGATACGCTTTCTCTGCAACTGACAGCCAAGGTCGTACACGTCATGGATATTTCCATGAAACTGATAAGAATTAGCAGCACAGCCGCCGCTGCAATAAAATTTTGCAAAGCAGTTTTTACACTTTTCTTTCGTATATACATTACAATTATGAAAAGTATCTCTAATGTCTGTGCGGGTAATTCCCTCATCCACGTTACCCATGAGAAACTTTTCATTGCCGACAAACTGATGGCACGGATAAAAATCGCCCCAGGGCGTAACCGCCAGATACTCCGTTCCCGAACCGCACCCCGAAAGTCTTTTGGCCACACATGGCCCGCCCTCTAAATCTATCATAAAATGGAAAAATTGAAAAGCTTTTCCTTCTTTTCTTCTCTTAATATATTCCAGAGCAAGCTTATCATACTCTTCTAATAACGCGGGAATATCCTCCTCACGAAGCGCATAGTCCTCATTTTCCCCCGCAACGACAGGCTCTACGGAAATCTGTTTAAAGCCGAGGTCTGCAAGGTGTGCAACGTCTTTTGCAAAATCCTTATTGTATCTTGTAAAAGTTCCCCGCACATAATAATTCATCTGGTTTCTGCTATCCGCCGTTTTTTGGAATTTCGGAACAATCTCATCATAGCTTCCCTGCCCGCCACGGTGCGGACGCATCCTATCGTTCACTTCCTTACGCCCGTCTATACTTAATACAATATTGCCCATCTCACGGTTTACAAACTCTAAAATCTCGTCATTTAGAAGGATGCCGTTTGTCGTTAATGTAAAACGGAACTTTTTATGCCTTGCCGCCTCGATGCTTCTGCCGTATTCGACCAGTCTTTTGACAACATCCCAGTTTAGAAGCGGTTCGCCGCCGAAAAAATCCACTTCCAGATTCACTCTGTTTCCGGAACTGGCTACCAGGAAATCCAACGCTTTTTTACCGACTTCAAAACTCATCAGCGCGCGCCTGCCGTGATATTCCCCCTCTTCGGCGAAACAATATTTACAGGCGAGATTGCAGTCATGCGCGATATGCAGGCACAACGCCTTGACAACGGTTTCGCGGTTCGTAAAATCCGCAATATAGTTTTCATAAATATCCTCTGTAAAGAGCATGTCCGCTTCTTTTAATTCCAGAATCTCGTCAACCGCTTCCTGAATCGTTTCCTTCGACATCTCCCTTTCTGCAAAAATCTCTTTTTTTTCATACATCTGCATGATATGGGAAAGCATGTCCTCTTGCCCGGTTATCTGCTCTTCCAACAGTTTTTCCACCACAGGAATCATATCATAAACAATATCGTCTACCACATGAACGCTGCCGCTGTTCACATCCAGTACGATATTATAGCCGTTATTTTTATATTGATGTATCAAATACTTTCTTCCTTTCTATCCGTATCTATCCATACCGGCCGGGGTTCTGCATCCGCCGCCCGGACGCACTATAATAAGCGCAAGCTCCGTAGCTTGCGCTCCAAGAATTTACTGCGTAAATTCTTGCTTAAATTCCACCATGATTACAGCAATTTCCTATCAGATAAATAAGCAGCGATTCGCATCGCTGCTTTTATACTCAACTCGCAAGAATCTGCTAACGATAAATTACGAAGTAATTTTTCGTTTATTCTTGCACAGATGTGGCTGCCTTTGCAGACACTTCTGTTTTTATTTTTGTACCTGTTCGCAGCTCTGGTTGCCAACCGTGCAGGACGTCTTGCACGCTGACTGGCAGGATGTCTGGCACTCGCCGCAGCCGCCTTTTTTCATGGACTCTTTTAAATCTCTTGTCGTTAATGTTTTAATATGTTTCATGTCTAATCCTCCATCCTATCGTAATCTGAAAAACAGTATACGCACTTTGTCTGCGTTTTCATAACTTGAACCAGTATACCACATATCTTTCCATATGAAAAGTATTTTCCAATACTTTTTTCAGCTCAACATCCCGCCTAACATTCCACTGCCGCCGCAAAGAAGAAAGACCGTAGCTAAATTTCCCATATCATCCCCCATTCCTTTGTTGACAGCAAATGACACGGCTGTCAGAATCAAAAAATAAATACAGCCCATGGCCAGACCCCATAAAAATTTTTTCTCCCCCGCCCTTTTACCGGCGATAAATCCGGCAAGAAAAGTAACGATTATGTATATCATAATAATACAGACAGACACCACTTTCTCCGACAGTCCAAAGCGGTATAGCATAAGCGCCAGAAGCAGTAAAAGGCCTGCCGTCACCAGATAAGCGGCCAGCATACATTTTAATACGAAAATCAGTTTTTTGCTGTCTATCATTTTTTTCTCCATAAAACGCTCTCCTTTCCATTTTTTATAATTCTTAAAAAGATATTAAATATATATTCACGGCGCAGGAAAAACTTGACACAATATTCTCTATCATGTATATTATAATCATTTCCTGACATACAGGAAATTTTGAGATGATTGATACAGATAAAAAGGAGAGTGAATTTTTCATTGGATACCACCGGTGTCATACAACTTATTGCATTATTGATTCTTGTTTTATTATCAGCGTTCTTTTCTTCGGCTGAAACCGCCTTTACCACGGTAAACCAGGTACGTCTGCGTACACTGGCGCAGGAGGGTTCCAAACGTGCCAGCCGGGTTCTTTCCATCCTTGAACAGTACAGTAAAATGTTAAGCACGATATTAATCGGCAACAATATTGTCAATATCAGCGCTTCTTCCGTGGCAACGACATTTGCCATCAGGACATGGGGCAGCTATATGGTCGGCGTTGTAACGGGCATATTGACGCTTATTATCCTGCTGGTGGGGGAAATTGTTCCCAAGACATGGGCTATGGTTAATGCGGAACGCATTTCGCTTTTCTACAGCGGCATCATCCGTTCTTTAATGAACCTGCTTACTCCCGTTATTTTCATTGTTGATAAATTATCGCTTGGCATCATGCGCCTTTTACATATTAACTCAAACGGCAAGGATAACAGCATTTCGGAGAATGAATTAAAAACGTATGTCGATGTCAGCCATGAGGGCGGCGCAATCGAATCCGAGGAACGGGAAATGATTTATAACGTATTTGATTTCGGCGACGCCGTTGCCAAGGATATTATGGTTCCCAGAATCCATATGACAAGCCTGCCGCTTACCTCCACTTATAAGGAAGTATTATCAACATTCCGCGCCTCTATGTTTACGCGGATTCCTATTTATGAAGACGACCCTGATAATATTATCGGCATTATCAATATTAAAGACTTTATTTTGGTAAAAGATACTGAAAAATTCCAGCTAAAAAAAATACTGCGAAGCGCCTATTATACATATGAATACAAGAAAATCGCCGATTTGATGATGGAGATGCGGGAAAAATCCCATAATATTACGTTCGTACTCAGCGAGTACGGCGCAACCGTGGGCATGATTACGATGGAGGACTTAATCGAGGAAATTGTCGGTGAAATCCGGGATGAATATGACGAAGATGAAGAGGAATTAATTGTAGAAACCGAACCCGGCACATTCCTTGTGGAAGCCGGCATGAAACTGGACGATATCAACGACGCCTTAGAAACGGATTTAAGTTCCGAGGACTTCGATTCCATCGGCGGTCTGATGATCGAACAGTTAGAGAGGCTTCCGGAAGATAAGGAATGTATCACATTGGAAAACGGTATTTTCATGCAGGCACAGGGCATTGCGAAAAACCGCATTTTGAAAGTACTGATTACGCTTCCGCCAAAAGATGCCGAAGAGGATACGGAAATTCCTATTTAAGTTCCAGTACCATCAGATAATCTTCTTCCCGCACCTTTACCACCTGAAATCCCAGACGTCGGTACAACCGATACGCATAATTGTCTTTATTGACGCTAAGGGAAACTTTTTCATATCCCCGCGCTTTTAAAAGAACAATCATCGCTTTCATCAGTTTCGTGCCGATTCCCTGTCTACGGTAATTCTTTTTAACGGAAATGGCAAACTCCGGCACGCTGCCGCTGATATTGCCATATCCTTTCACATCACCGTCCAAAATACGCGTCCAGGCCGCGCCAATCAGATGCCCTTCAAATTCCGCCACAAGGCATAAATCATCCACCCCGCCGAAATCTTCAATATAAATGGCCAGCCCCGGCTGTTCGATAATATCCCTGGACGGCATCTTCTGCCCCTGCGCAACATAGAGCGCATCATAGAGAAAATCATTTAAGTAAAGATATTCCTCCCGTTTAATCGGACGAACCTCCACTTTCTCTAAACTGACAATCCGCTTATCCTCTTTTAAAAACTGCCGGATAACCTTATATAAATGATGGGTATCCAACGGCTTTGGCAGATGGGCATTCATACCGCTCTCCAACGCCCGTTTCCGGTCTTCCTCAAAGGAATTGGCCGAGACGGCAATAATCGGGATGCCCGACAGCTTTGCGTCTTCCATGGCGCGAATCGCTCTCGTCGCATGATACCCGTCCATAATCGGCATCTGGATATCCATAAGAATCAAATCATAATCGCCGGGTTTCGAGTGTTTTACTTTTTCCACCGCAATGCTGCCATCATCAGCCGTATCGACAAGAAATCCCGCGTCTTTTAATACTTCGTTTTCAATTTCTAAGTTAATTTCGTTATCATCCACAATCAAAATCCGCTTCGGCCTGGAAAAACCTATCGGTTCATCGCCAAAATCGTTCACATTGGAAGACTCCGCCCGCATATACAAAGGCAGGGTAACGATAAATTTGCTGCCTCTGCCGACAACGCTCGTCACGTCTATCGTTCCGCCTATCATCTCCACCAGTTTACGCGTAATCGTTAAGCCCAGCCCGGTTCCGTGGATGCCGCTGTGGGTCGTATTCTTCTCCCGCTCAAACGGCTCAAAAATATGTTCCAGAAACGCCTCACTGATACCGATGCCGCTGTCTTCCACAATGAACTGATATGTCACATGACTGCTCTGCTCGCTCTCTTTCTGCGCCTCCATAACAACAATCGTAACCCATCCGCCCTCTCTCGTATACTTCACGGCATTATCTACCAGATATGTCAAAAGCTGTGTAAGTTTGGCACGGTCGGTAAAAACCATATCATGTTTCAAATTGGATATATCCAGCGAAAAGGTAATATTCTTTGCGGCCGCCTTGGCAATCATATTCATCTGCACCTGATGCGCAATATCCATCAAGCTGCATTCCGTTTCCTCCACATGCACGTTTTCCGATTCCAGTTTGGATATCTCCAATACATCATTCAAAAGCTGTAATAACTGGTCGCTGGAAACGGAAATCATATCTAAATAGGAATTCACCTTTTCCTCATCCCGTATATGTTTCCTAATCAAAGACGTAAAGCCGACAATCGCATTCATAGGCGTCCTGATATCGTGCGACATATTGGAAAGAAACAGATTTTTGGCTTTATTGGCCAAAGTCGCTTCATTTAAAGCCGCAGCCAACACGCGCTTTTGCTGCATTTCCTGTATAATCTCATCATCTATATTGCGATATCCCATAACAATCTGGGAGATACGCTCTTCACTTCCTACATTGACGATACGAAGCTGTATGTAAGTGACCTTGCCGTTTCTGTATATCCGGTAACTGATATGAAACGCTTTATCCTCGGATAGTTTCCGGCGCAAAAAATCGGGATTGGAAATACCCTTTACCAGCTCACGGTCATCCGGATAAACCCATTCCCTAATATAATCCGCATCAAATCCCGTAAATTCACGCATCATATGTTCTTCGGGAAATGTTTTGGCAAACCGGGAGCTGACGCGGTATGCCTTTATCCGGTTTTTATCCAAATCCGCATAAAAAATGGACTCATAGTCGATGCTTAACCCCTCTATGACATCCAGACGCCTTAACTGCTCCTGAATTAACTGTTCTTTTTCTTTTTGGTTACGCTGATTTTTTTCCGTAGCATCGCCTACGAACACATAAAAAATATCCCCCATGCTCTCGCTGCGGACAAAATGTCCATAGTCTTCAATCCAGCGTATCTCTCCGTCTTTGCGGATAATGCGGTATTCCACATAATCCATATCATACTGGTTATGCGCAATCTGCTCCTTAATACTTAATTCGATTTCATCCAAATCGTCGGGATGCACGATACCCCGAAAAGAATTGCCGGTCAGTTCTTTAAATTCCTCCATCGTGTCGCAGGCAAATATCCTAAGCATTGCCTGATTGGCATAAATAAGCTCTTCCGCTCCATCCGCATGATAGATGAAAAAACCGCCCGGCATCCCATCCATAAAAGGCCTTATCTGTTCCAGTGTATTCTGGTCGATTTTCATTTGCTTTTCCAAACGTATTTTCCCCCGGTTGCATAGACTTAAAAACGTAATAACACTTTTGGAAGTATTCCCGTTTTCAGTATAGCACGAAAATGGGAAAGTGCGCAATCGTTTTCAAACCGGAATCACCATCCCATCACCATTCAATCACCACTTTAAATAAATCTCCGTCCGTTTCTATCATAAACTTTCCGCCCTGTAGCTGCGTCAGGTTCTTGGCAATCGCAAGCCCAAGGCCGCTTCCCTCGGTATTTCTGGAGGCGTCCCCCCGTACGAATCTTTCGCTTAAATCTTCGGGGTTTCCGACAATCTCCTGCGCGGATATATTTTTCAGTTCAATCCGAATCCCGTCTTTGCGGCTTTTCTCTCTTACTATTTTTTTTGCCACGATAAAGACTCTTGTATCCGGCAGGGCGTATTTTAAAATATTGACATATAAATTTTCAAAAATCCGGTAGGTCTTTTGGCTGTCTAAATTTAAAATAATTTTTTCCTCCGGCACATCGAAACGCACATGCATCCCCATCTGCTTCATCTTATCCTCATATTCTAAATAGACCTGGCGTAACAGATTGCAGATATCCACCGGAACCGGCTCTAAATTCACGCTCCCGCTGCTCGTTTTACTGACCTCGAATAAATCCTCAATCAAAACCTTTAACCGCAGCGCCTTACGCTCCAATGTGTTCACATATTCTTTTCTTTGCTCATCAGTAATATTTTCCTCTTTTAATAAATCCGTATAGGTGATGATTGCCGTAAGCGGCGTCTTTAAATCGTGGGAGACGTTCGTAATTAACTCCGTTTTCATCCTCTGGCTCTTTACCTCTTCTTCCACCGCTTTTTTAAAACCGTCCTGCACCTTGTAAAGCTCCTCCTTATAGGATTCAAAAATGCCAAAGTCCTCCTCAAAGTCGTTCTGAAAATCCCCTTCTGCTATGGCGTTTGTCGCCTCCAATAAAAGCGCGTACTGTTCCTGCATTTTATGAATATATTTTTTCAGAAAATAGTATAGCGCCATCACATAGACCAGTACGCCTATAATCCCGAAATACCAGCACAGACACGCCGTCGCTAACAGACAGAAACTAATAAAAAGAAGCTTGCGTAACAGCTCGTTCATATCCTTTCCCAAATCGACGTCCAGAACTTCCGCCTTATACTTGCGGTATATCCTTTTGCCGACATCGCAGATTTTCGCGCCCATTCGATAAAGAAGGCTTCTTTTTCGTATATAATCTTTTAGTCCGTACACGATATCTGAAAATTCCAGGCAAACAAAATACCAGGCTCCGAATAAAGCCACAAAAAAGGCAAAACAGACGCTGTTTTTAATGATTTCATACTCCTGTCCGTCGCTTAACGTAACCGGGAAATTCTCATTCAGCCATTCCAGAATGCCGTAATTTTCTATACTGGAAACAAAAGCCAAAATCACTTCGCCGCCGACAACAAAGAGGATAAAAGCCGCTATGGCCGCAATGACTTCAATCGGCGCTTTTCTTTCCCTTTTTCCTCTAAGCAGACGCGGCATACACAGGGCAAGAAACATCACCAGCGCGAAAATAACGGCTAAAAACAGCAGCCAGACTCTTATAATTCCCGCCTGCGCATAGCTGTAAATCAGCGAAACCGGAACGGAACTATCATTCGTGCTTGGAAAACCGCCGGCATAGCCATTATTTTTTATCATATTCATCTGCTCTTTTGTCATCGCATAGATAAAAACGGCGTCCATGGGTTTTTTCTGCCGCAAGGTAAGCAGTTTTTCCACATTATCCTTACCCACATAATAAAAGGCGTATGTCTCCTGCGCCTTTCGTCCGCTTAACAGATAGCCGTACTGCGAGCGTTCTGTGGCCTGCAGCGTTTTCAGCAGTTTATCGGCGTCCTGCCCTTTGACGCCAAGCGCCTGAAAATTACCCGCCTCGTCATAGTCCATGATAAGATAGTATTCATACATATCCTCCATGTGCGCTTTCTCTTCCACATTTCCGGCGGATAGCAGGTTCTCTATCGGACGCGTGGTATTTTTGATTTCCGTCTGTGTCTTTTTATCAAGCACATAGTAATCCATGCTATCCTCAATATCCGTCAGAAGGGAATGCTGAATTTCCCATGCCATCTCTTCCATTTGGTTTACATAAATCTCCAAAACGCTCTGGAACTGCTCTGCGTTCAAAAAACTGGCATTTTTCAACGCAGCATTTTCCAACAGAGAGTTTTTCTTTTCCGCCTGTTCGACTGCGGGCGTATTGCTATCCAGTCCACTGTCCGATTCCAATTCTTTTTCCAGATACAGTTCCTCATAAGAATAGGTTTTGGAACCGCTTTTATCCAATACCTCCTTATAAAGCCCGTAATTGCCGCGTATTAACGCGCTGACAAACTCCTCGTTTTCCATGCTGACGCGGCCCGCCGTTTCATAATATTGCTGCGCCTTTTTATGAAACTCGGGCATTAACGCAGTAAAAAGCGCCGCCGCCGCAAATGCAATCGCAATCCCTGTCCATTTCGCGCCGTTTCCTCTTCTTTTTTTATCTTCATTATCTTGATTACCATTTTTCAATTTTGTATCCAACGCCCCACACCACCTTTAAATATTTTGGTTCTTTCGGGTTGATTTCTATTTTTTCCCGAATCCTCCTAATATGCACCATAATCGTATCCGTATTGATTGCCTGCTCGTTCCAGACGCGTTCGTAAATCTCCTCCGCCGAAAAGACCCTGCCCGGACTTTTCATAAGCAGTAAAAGAATCTTAAATTCCAACGGCGTCAGCTTAACCGGAGCGCCGTCTACCGTCACTTCCACGGTCTCCTCGTTTAATTCCAGACCGCCTATCACATAGACCTTATCATTTTTCTGTCCGCCGTCCACCGCGTCTAAATATTTCCTATAACGGCGCAGATGGGAATTGACCCTTGCTAAAAGCTCCATCGTCGTAAAGGGTTTCGTCACATAGTCGTCGGCTCCCATATTCAGCCCCATAATTTTATCCACTTCCTCGGATTTTGCGGAAAGCATGATAACCGGAAAGTCATATCCTCTCTCCCTGACTTTCATCATCATGGTAATGCCGTCCATACGGGGCATCATCACGTCCACGATAGCAAGATGTATCTGTTTTGTTTCTATCTGTTCAAGCCCCTCTATGCCGTCCGCTGCCAGAGATACCTGATATCCCTGATTTTTCAGATATATTTCAATCCCTTCCCGGATTTCCTTATCATCTTCCACAATTAAAATATGAAACGCCTCCAACTTTGCTTTCCTCCTGTCCGTTATGGCTTTGTACAGCTTATCTTATAATAATCAACCGCTTAATGCAATCTTCATCTTTCCCACTTCCTTTCCCGCGTCTGCCTATATGGTAAAGGATAAAACCAAATATGCAACGGATAAAAAACGAAAGAATTTCTTACGAAAGAAAGACAAAAAAGAAAAGCCCCGCAGGGCTTATCAGTTTTATTCGTTTTGCGCGGCCAGATTCATAACCGTTTCAATCTCCGCTCCGTTGTCCGGCGCCTCTTTTATCTGTTCGTGCTTTTTATCCGCACGCACTCTGCCTATTTTATCGCCGTCCTTCGTCTGTTCTATCGTATAGTAATCTATCTGCTCCACATCACGTTTCCAGACCACATAGATACGATGGCACGAACCCTCCCCGCCATTTTTCTCCGGCATATCAATCCGCGTTATCTGCATATTTTCGGTTACGTTTAACGTCATAAAAGAAAAATCATCCTCCGTATAGGGAACTTTAATTTCTTTTGGATAAAGAGCCGTCAAAAGCGAGATAAGAAACGCTCCCTCTTCTTTTTGCATTTTCTCCAAGCCCTCTTTTTTCTTATCATATAAAAAAACAGGAAGCAGTTCATAAGTAAGCCGCCTGTGTGCAAACTGATGAAACTGCGGCTGCGTCATTTTCACCGCCTTGGGCTTGAGCATGGCGCCTCTTTTTTTCGCTATCTCCAAAACCTGCTTCGGCAGAACGATATTGTGCGTAAACGGGTTTAAAACGACGGCCTGCACCGTTTGTTCATTTGCCATCGCCATGGACACGCAGTTAAAAAACGGCAGCGTGGCAACGGCGGGGCTTTTCTGGCTGTCCGGTATCTGTGAGGGCGAGGAAAAAACGGGGAGCGCCTGTTCTCCCTTTTCATTTTTTATCAGGCAGGGAACGATTTTATTTTTATCCGTTTTATCCGGCAGCATCGCCGGTAAGTATAGCACCGTCTTTTCAAGCTGTTCCATAACCTTTGTAAAGTTTTCATTGCTTTTATCCTGCATAAAATCCGCTATCAGGGCTTCCAGTTTGCTGTTATCTATCATAGACTGCCATAACTCCTTTATCCAAATTTGTCTGTATTAGTATAGCAGAATTTAGGCTGGTGGGGAAGTGGGAAGATTGCGTATTCCTCGGATAAATGTTACAATATGCTATAAGCAGCCTACAAATCAGCTATTTAGGGGGCTGTATGCGGGTAACATATACAGTCCAACACGGCTCCGCTCCTGCATCTTAAATAGAAAGGATGAAAAGCCAATGAGGAAAATGAAACGCGGTCTCGCTATCTGTCTGTGTTTTCTGCTGCTGTTTTCTCACGCTTCAGTATGTCTTGCCGGAGACATTCCGGAAACGCTTCTGTCAAAAGACTATCCTGTCTACTTTGGGGAAGTAAAAAGCGTGGACGGTGAGCGCATTACCATCATACAACGCCAGCCCGTTAAAGGAAACTATATACAGGATAGGGAAATTTCTTATGATTCTTTTATATTTACCGATTCGCCCATGGTGGGTGAGATTTACCTATGCGCTTATATAAATGAAAATAATCCTTTATATTTGTGGGAAGTAGATTGTTATGATACTTCCATCCTTACCATTGCCAATACCGATAATATGTCCAAACGAATGGAACAATATCTAAACGACGGTTTATTTGATGAATGGAAAGCTATGGAAAATGCGAAAGTCTGCGCTATGCAGGCATCATTGATAGGCTTTGTATTTTTCTATCAGATTGTCATAACTGCATAGACCTGCCCGGTACCACTCGCAGTTATGGCAGGATGTTTCAAAAATTTCTTCTGTTATATGCGCGGCAGTATGCCGTAATAATTCATCTGCCGGATAGCTTTGGTTGATTTTTAAATTTAATTTTTGCGCAAGTTTTTCATCTTTTGATACGACGTTATTGGCATCTAAGCTGCAACCGTCCTTTGACAGGTTCGGGCAATGCTCACAGATACAATCCGGTTCGGTTATCAGTTTTATCTGCGTATCTTCTTGTCCTTTTTCGTTATGAGCGGACTTATCGCGCGGACTTTCTCCCCACAATTTTCGTACGACATTATCCATATTTTCACAAAACTTTTCGCTATAGCCTTTTCCAACAAATAACGCGCTGCAAAACAGATGATGAACACGCAGTTTCATGATAAAAGCCACGCTTTCATAAGGCGCGTCCGAATCTGCGCTCCCACGATAAAAGCCAGAATCACGGAAATGACATCTTTTATCAGATACGGTGCGGAAGCTGTCAAAAATGATTCCACAAATCCCATGCCCGCCACCGCCATAAACTGTAAAATGCCAACCAGATGACAAAGCGCCAGACCCGCTATGCCAAATAAAATACCGCATACTTTATTTTTCATGAGAACGCCAATGCCGCATAAATAAACAAGCGCAAAAAATCCCCAGATAAATCCGCCCGTATAGCCTATAAGTACATGCAGCCCTCCGGAAAATTCACAAAATACCGGAACCCCGACTGCACCTAATAGAATATAAATGATGGCGCTTGCCAGTCCTAACCGCCATGACAGCACCACGCCCACTAATGCAAACGCAAATGTCTGTAACGTAATCGGCACGCCTGACGGCATCGGAATGGAAAGCTGGGAAAGGATAGCCAAAACCGCTGTGAACATACCTGCGCACACCACTTCTTTTGTGGCAATTTTCGCTTTCCTTTCTCCCTTCCCAAACGTGTCTGTCTGCTGAGTGAAGTGATTCATCGTATCGCTCATGATATAAAAACCCCTTTTTACTACATTCAGATGCCCGCACCTGATATCTATAGTATAAAAGGGGTTCTCTATTTTGTCAACATATTTTCACATTAGGTTTACAATACAATTTACCTTGCAAAATAATTCACTTTGCCATATCTTTGAACTGTTCTATCAGCTCCATATCAGAAGCGCTGATTTTTAAGTTAGAATTTAAGCTCTGTCCGTCCGCCGTCGTTACATTGATTTCAATAATGCTGCCCTCCTTGATGCCGTTTTGATATACCGCTGTCATAAATTTGGGAAACTTGGGGTGGTTCTGCTTAAACTGATTCCATAAATTCATCATCTGCAAAATGGATGCCGGATTCTGTAAACTCATATTACCGCCTGCCTCTCTTTTATGATTGCATCCGCTTATTCCGACTGCGCTGTTTCCGCTTCTGTTTTCCTGACAATCGCTATCTGCAATTCCTCTAACTGCTTTTCGTCCACGCCTCCGGGCGCCTGTGTCATCAGACAGGAAGCGTCTTTCATTTTCGGGAAAGCGATGACTTCACGGATATTGTCCGCATGGACAAGCAGCATCACAAAACGGTCAAGACCGTAAGCTAATCCTGCATGAGGCGGCACGCCGTACTGAAACGCGTTTAACAAAAAGCCGAACTGTTCCCACGCCTGCTCCTTGGTAAAGCCAAGCACTTCAAACATTTTCTCCTGGATATCATTCTGGTGGATTCTGACGGAACCGCCGCCAAGTTCCACGCCGTTTAATACAATATCATATGCTTTCGCACGGACGCGTCCCGGGTCGGAATCAATATAGCCCCAGTCCTCTTCCATCGGCATTGTAAAAGGATGGTGCATCGCCATAAAGCGGTTTTCCTCCTCACTCCACTCCAAAAGCGGAAACTCCACTATCCAGAGGAAGTTGAACTTGGATTCGTCAATCAATCCAAGCTGTCTGCCAAGCTCTACCCTTAGCGCGCCCAGCACACTGTATACAATCGTATTTTTATCGGCCGCAAACAAAAGCAAATCTCCTTTTTCGCCTTTCATTGCCTGCACCAGTTTCTCTAACTCCTCCTCGCTCATAAATTTCGCAAAAGAGGATTTGTATGTGCCGTCCTCCTGCACGCACAGATAGGCGAGACCTTTCGCGCCGTAACCTTTGGCAAAATCCACGAGCGCGTCTATTTTTTTACGGGGCATCGCCGCCTGTCCTTTCACGTTAAGTCCCCTGACGGAACCGCCGCTTTCCAGTGCGGAAGTAAAAACGCCGAAACCGCAGCCCGAAACCACATCCGATACGTTGACAAGCTCCATCCCAAAACGGGTATCCGGCTTATCGCTGCCGTATCGTTCCATCGCCTCTTTCCATGTCATGCGCGGAAGCGGCAGTTCTACCTCTAAACCGATAGCTTCTTTACAGACATGCTGAATCAGTCTTTCGTTGACCTCAATCACATCATCTACATCGACAAAAGACAGTTCCATATCCGCCTGCGTAAATTCAGGCTGCCTGTCCGCCCGCAAATCCTCGTCCCGGAAACATTTGGCAATCTGGAAATAACGGTCATAACCGGAACACATCAAAAGCTGTTTATACAACTGCGGAGACTGCGGCAGCGCATAAAAACTGCCCGGATGCACACGGCTGGGAACTAAATAGTCCCTTGCGCCCTCCGGTGTGGATTTACACAAAATCGGCGTTTCTATTTCCAGAAAACCTTCTTTTGCCATAAAATCCCGCATTTCAGAGACAATTTTACTGCGTAACATCAATTTCTGCTGCAAATCAGGCCGTCTTAAATCCAGATAACGGTATTTTAAACGGATTTCCTCTTTTGTCTTGGAATCCGCCTCTATCGGAAACGGCGGCGTATCGGACTCCGATAATATACGCACTTCATGCGCGCGGATTTCTATTTCCCCGGTCGCCAGATTTTCATTGACGGCGCCGGAACGCTTCTCTACTTTCCCCACCACGGCAATGACAAACTCGCTGCGCATTTTTTCTGCCTTGGCAAAACTTTCGCTGCCGCAGTCGCTCTCCTCAAAAATAATCTGCAAAATACCGGAGCGGTCTCTTAAATCAACAAAGATAATGCCGCCCTTATTTCTCTGTTTCTGCACCCATCCCATCACGGTCACTTCTTCGCCCGCATTGGCTAAGGAAAGCTCCGCGCACCGGTGGGAACGCTTCCATCCTTTCATAGACTCCGCCATTGTTTCATCCTCCTCGTATCCATATCTCATCTTTTTCAGCTTTTTAAAGGCTCCTTATAAAATTCCTGAAACTCTTCATATCCCTGCGCCGTCAACTGCTCTTTCTGGAACTTCTTATTCTTATTCATACGCGCTACCAGAATCTGATTGCCCGCTTCTCTTTCTTTCTGCGCCTGCGCCATCACTTCGCAGAGTCTATCCGCAGGCAGTCCTTTCTCCATCAGATAAGCCGTTTTTTTGCCTTTACCCGGCACTTTAAAACCGCTCTCCATCAGCAACAGGATAATCCGCTCAAAGCCAATCGAAAAACCGCACGCCGGCACGTCGTTTCCCGTAAATTTGCCGACCATCTTATCATATCTGCCGCCCCCGCCGCAGCTTACGCCCAATTCCGGCATGACGATTTCAAAAATCGTACCGGTATAATAAGACATACCCCGCACTAAAGTCGGGTCAAATTTTAGTTCAAAAAAATCGCCTTTCGTCGCTTCCACGCTGTCGATAATCTCCTTGAAACCGTCTTTTACTTCCATAGGCAGCTTGTCCGCTAATACATCCATAATATAGGAAACGGCGTCCTGTTCCTCTTCCATTCTCTGAAAAAGAGCGAGATATTTTTCGACGTTTTCCTGCGGATAACCGCTTTCCAACAATTCTTCTTTTACGCCGTCCATTCCTATTTTATCCATTTTATCAAGAATGATAAAAACCTGGTCGTAATCTTCTTCCCCAAAGCCGCTGTACGCCGCCATCGCCTTTAAAATCCGCCTGTCATTAATATGAATCCGAAAATCGTGGAAACCGAGTTTTCCAAGCGTTGTCGTCGTCGCCAGAATCAATTCGATTTCGGCAAGGTTGGAAGCCTCTCCCAAAATATCAATATCGCACTGCATAAACTGGCGGTAACGACCGCGCTGCGGTCTGTCCGCCCTCCAGACATTTCCCATCTGTAAAGCTTTAAACGGCGCGGGAAGCTCATTCGCATGATTGGAATAATAGCGCACAAGCGGCACCGTTAAGTCATAACGAAGCCCGCCGTCGGTTAAGTCCTCTTCCGACTGCGCTTCTTCTAACTTGAGTTTCTCGCCTCTTTTTAAAATTTTAAAAATAAGTTTCTCATTTTCTCCGCCCGCCTTGCAGTTTAAGTTCGCAAGGTTTTCCACGCAGGGCGTCTCCATGGACGTGAAGCCAAAACTTGCATAAGTTTCTTTGATAACGCTTATCACATAATCCCGGATTTCCATCTCTTCCGGTAAAATATCTTTCATGCCGGTAACCGGTTTTTTGCTTAATGTCATATCAATAACTCTGCCTTTCTATCAGTATGCCTTGGGATAATAATCTGATGTTTACTATAACATATTCATAAATCCATTTCAAGAAAACGCGTCATGCCAAATGCCAGCCTAAAATCTGCAAGCGGACACTTATTTTCTGAATTTTACAATAACGTCTTTCAATTTCTGTGATAACGCCATATTTTCATTCGACGTCTTGCAGATATCGTCTGAAATATTAGAAGTTACCCCGCTCTTTTCAATAATGATATTAATAGCATTCTCATTTTCCGCCGATATATCTTTCACATTAGTTGCGCTGCTTGAAATTTCTCTTACCGAATGAGCAAGTATCTGTGTGGATTTATTAACGCTTTCAATTTCCTGCTGTATCTGCAAAATCGCCTCACTGTAACGCTGCGCGTCCTCTGCAAAGACTTTTATTTTTTCCATAACGTCTTTATCAATAAATGTCATGATATCATCAAAGCATTTTTGGACAATTTCAATACTGTTATTTGCATCATCACAGACACTTTGTATGTTAGAACCGGTTTCCGTTGAAGTTTCAGCAAGTTTCCCGATTTCTCCGGCAACAACTGCAAATCCTTTTCCGGCTTCTCCCGCTCTTGCCGCTTCAATCGAAGCATTTAAGGACAACAGGTTAGTCTGTGAGGCAATTTCCAATATCTGCTGTGTCATTTCATTAATACTGGACAGACTTTTTAATGATTCTATTGCCGTCTCCACAGCGCCTTTAGTCTGAGAAAACGTTGCTTGGCTGCTTACGTAAGTAGCTTGTGCCGAATCCCGCATATCTAACGCGCTCTGCAGCATCGTTTCTGTTTTTTCATTGCTCGAAGATATATGCGTAACGATTTCTTCCGTTAAAGAATTAATATTTACAATCTCTCCGTTTACATTGCTAAGCGCATCATGAGTTCCCTCAAGACTCGCTAAAAGTTCTTCCGTAGTCGCGGTATTATCATTAACGCAATCTACCAGACTATTCGCCGAATTATTCATAGCTGCGCATTTATCCTCGAGAATATTGCTGCTCTGTTCCAATATCGAAACAATTTCTCTTAAAGATTCAGAAAGAAGGTCTGTTGCGGCTGCAATATTCCCGACTTCATCTTTCCTGTTCATAATTTTATCCAGTTCTTTATTATGTGAGATATCGTATCCTTTTAACTTTAAAACGGCATTTTCAACTTTTTGCAACGGATTCATCATAAGATTGATAATCACATACACAAACACTAACAGTAATATCGTGGCAACGACACAGATAATAATGAGATTATTCTGCATTGCCTTAACAGAAGCAAAAATTTCATCCGTATTGTCCGACATGATAAACAGCCAATCGCGGCCGGGCATATACTGATAGCTTGCTAAATATGTCTCGCCATCCATGGTATATTCTATGTATGAATTTAACTCCGTGCTGCTGCCGGACACAGCTTCTATCATTTTACGAATATGCTCTTCTTCAGCGACAGTTGCCACCAATTCCGGATTGGCATTAAAGATATACTCGCCGGTTTTTACATTAACCATACAGTATTCAGCGCTTTCCATACCGGTAATCGATAAACTGTCCAGCGTGGCAAGAATACCATTGGTTAAAATTCCGCTTCCCACTAATCCGACCGGGTTCTTATTCTCATCAAAAACCGCCGCATACATGGAAACGGTCTGCATCCCGCTTGCCGGTGATATAATAATACCGGTATTATACACGCCGTCCGCCGCAAGCATCGCATCCTGCAAAGCCTTTAACGGGTCGCCCTCTCTTGTGGTAATACCCACTACGCCTGCATTAGTATGTGCGAGAACGTGCGTATTCCATTCGCTGACATAAATACCCTCAAGATTTTCTATATCCGCACTGTACTTTTCCGTATAAGCCTGCGCAGCATCCACATACTTCTGATTCGTTACATCCGATAAAAGGTTCGTAATTTCTCCCGCCCTGCTATATGCTAAAAGTAATCCCTCAAACTCATTGACATAATTTTCTATAATCTGCGTCCTGTCGTGCGCTATCGTTTCCAGATTGTCAATCGCCGTCTGCCGCATATTGTTAGTCAAAAATGAACTGACAAACAGATAAAAAAGTATCATAATAATAATCTGCATAATAGCAACCATTGCCGTGATTTTGGTACTCATTCTTTTCTTCATAGCTATACTCTCTTTCTTTTTACAATTTTGTTAAAACAATAGCAGATGTTTCTTTATCCATCATATTCTATTTTTGTAAAAACTTCAATAAATACTTGCATCAAAAAAGCTATCCATTTGATTGAATAGCCTCTTTATCCCTATTTCCAAAATCAGGCTGCGCAGTTTTTTACAGCATCCGCCTCACTGTCCAGAACAATCATAATATCTATGTCAACTTCTTCCATATTATCCCTGCGGGCATAGGAAGCTTAGTCAAGAAAAATCACCACCTCTGTTTCCTCCCCGCCCAAAATCTTTGCCAATTCCACTTCATCCATATCCGATACTTTCCCAATTCTTGTATACGCCCATGAATTAGAACCGTAAAAAATAACTATCTGATTACCATTATACAGACAAATATCTCCGGCGTGGGTAGTTGTCTGATGGTCGTTTCGCGGAAGCGTCGTTCCAAGTGAACACACCTTTTCAAATCCGCCATAATTGGACGCTGACATAGACAGCTCCCCGTCCTGCAAAAGTTCTTTTAAGGCTTCCACAGACTCATTATTCTCCAAAACCGCTGTTAATGTGGCTTCGCCCACTTTTATATACATTTCATTCGTTTCCACTGCGTTATCCTCCGCTTCTTTTCCCTTTGTCTCATTTGTGCAAGCCGCAGCGCCAAGCGACAAAAGCATTGTGATAATAATTGCTATATACCTTCTCATCCCGCATTCCTCCACTGTCTGCCAACAATAATTTCCCCTTTCGCCTTTTCATCATCCATAATGATTTCTTTCACTTCCGGCACGCAAATCTGTCCGGACAAAGGATTTTTAATGCTGATAACCGGCGTTGTCACGACTGCCTCTACCTGGGATTTTTCAAACGCTAAGTCCGTATCAATCATTTCACAGTCAATCAGCTTTAGATTTTTACAATAGCAAAGCGGCTGCGTTCCAATAATCTTACAATTAATAAGCGTCAGCCCGTTAGAATACCAGGCAAGATACTCGCCTTTTACCACGCTGTTTTTCACTGTGACATTTTCGGAATGCCAGAAAGCGTCTTTCGTATCGAAGATACAGTTTTCAAATACGGCATTACGGATGTACTGAAAAGAATATTTACCCTTAAACTGCACATCTACAAAATGCAGATTTTCAGAGCGCATCATAAAATATTCGCTCTGCGCCGTAGTGTTTCGCATCTTTATATTGCTTACCGACCAGCCAAATTCCGGCGAAATGATATCACAGTTTTCTATCACAACATCACTGCATTCCCTAAGAGCCTTAATGCCGTGCATCTTCGTATCCGTAATCTTAATATGGTCGGAATACCACAACGCCGCCCTGCATAATTCAGTCATCTCTGAATCCCGGATGGTTAAGCCATGGTCATGCCAGAACGGATAACGCAGGTTGAAAAAACAATGTTCCACTTCTATGTTTTTCCCTTCCTTAAATGCGCTTTCCCCGTCAGCCGGACCGTCAAAAGAACAGTTTTTTGCCAGCACTCCATCACTTCCATAAAGCGCCCTTTCCTCATCAAAAGTCTGATTTTCTATCACTGTCATTTTACGATTTCCTCCATGATTCCATGTTATTTTTGTTTCGTTCCATCTGATAAACAAGATAGTCCAGACAGTCTATCTTTTTTTCTTCCTCATGTACTTTATTCAGCAGGCATTTTCTGTGTTCTTTCATTAAATGCATCTGACCGCTTACGTCATCCTGCTCCATACATTCCATAAAACATTGGATTGTTTCCTGATTGCATCCGGCATCTTTCAGATTTTGAATCACATCTTCCTCTGAGTCATAACCTATTGTACGTGCCAACATTATCTATCCGCCATCCTTTCCCCTGCTTTCTACTCCCCGGGGCTGATACTGATAATCTTATTACCCCAGCCCTCTAACACCGGATTATTCTCAACCGCATCCACAAATTCCGCACTGTTATCAAAATATCCTACCGGCGTATACTCGGCGCTAACCTCTGCATCCTGATAAAATAAGATGATACGGTTCGGTTCAGAGTAATAGACCTCTCCCGCCTTTTCTGCCGTAACCTCTTTTGCCGCCGACGGGATTTCATAGCGGTTCGGTATATCGTAATACTGCATGACCTCCCAATTATCAAAGTCATCATAATGGTAGATTGGCAGATTCCAATCGCTGCTGCCCACATGCTTGGCGATTGCTGCCGCCGTATCGTTATCATAAAGGTGTAAAGTAAACGCTTCTCCCTCATACCCGAAGCGGGCGGTCAGCGTACTTGTCTGCGAAGAGTCTGTTTCCTGAACGGCACTATCACTTGTAGAATCTCCTGCCGAAGTATTTTCCTCCGATGCAACAGGCGCATTACTGCTTTCTGCCGAATCATTCTGTATGGAAACGGTGGAACCGCCAACACTGTTATCGGTAATGCTCTTCTCTGCAGAACTGCCACAGCCCGTAAATACTATCATGGATGCCGCAATCAAACCTGATACCGCAATTAATCTTTTTTTCATAATATATCGCCCTCCTTGGATACTGAAATTCAGTCAAAATGCTTTGAAACCGTCTGTAAATGCTTGATAATAGGCAGATGCTGCGGACATACCCTTTCACATTGCCCACACTGTACACAGTCCGCCGCTTTGCCGAAATTCTGCGCCAGGATGTCATACTGCGTCAGATTAGACGTCCAGCCTTTCCCTTCTGTCTCCCTGGCATCTTCATTATAAAGGGAAAAATACTGTGGAATCGCGATATGCTTAGGGCATCCCTCCGTACAGTAGGAACAGCCAGTACAGGGAATCGCTATCCGGGCGCGTATAATATCCGCCGCCTGCTCCACCAACCCGTATTCCTCTTTAGAAAACGGCTGAAAATCCGCCATATATCCGGTATTATCCATTATCTGTTCCACATTGCTCATGCCGGATAACACGACCATGACATTATCAAGGGAAGCGGCAAAGCGGATGGCCCATGACGAAACGGATGCTTTAGGCGCATACCCTTTTAAAAGTTTTTCCGCCTCTGCGGGAATATCCGCGAGCGTTCCGCCCTTGACAGGCTCCATGACAATGACCTGCTTTCCGTGTTTGATGGCGGTCTCATAACAAGCCTTTGCCTGAATCCACGGACTCTCCCAATCTAAGTAGTTGATTTGAAGCTGTACAAACTCCATCTCAGGATGCTTCGTAAGTATCTCATCAAGTAACTTTGCGCTGTCATGAAAAGAAAAACCAATATGTTTAATCAGACCTTGCGCTTTCTTTTCCTGTATCCATGTAAAACAGTCAAACTGCTCAAATTTCGGCAGACTGTCCGCCTCAATGCCATGCAGCAGATAATAATCGAAGTAATCTACACCTGTCTTTTGCCGCTGGGCATTGAAAATTTTATCCCTGTCCTCCAAACTGTTAAAAAATGCCGCGTGCAGCTTGGATGCCAGCGTATAGCTCTCACGGGGATAACGGTCAACCAGCGCCTCTTTAGCCGCGCTTTCACTGTTAAATCCGCAGTACATCCATGCAGTATCAAAATAGGTAAATCCTTTTTCTATAAAAGCATCCACCATTTTCTTTGTCTGCTCCATATCAATACTTCCCGCATCGTTTTTATCAAGCAGCGGAAGCCTCATAAGTCCAAATCCCAATTTTTTCATTGTCATACCTCTTTTCCTGTTTTCTTTCTTTTTACTTATTATAGAAAACGTGTCTTTATATATCAAATACTTATTTTAAATCAATATGTATAGATAAAATCTATGCAAATCTCAATCTATCAGAGTAATCAGCCTGGAGCGTTTTATCTTCTTTCCTGCAACCCATGAAAAGATAGCAGAAAGTCCGATAACCACTGCTGCCGGAAGCAGAGCATTGGACAGCGTTATACGGGATGAAAAATTACTGATGCCAAACATCCTAAGAAGCGCCGCCACAAGCGGGTCGGTAAGCAGCGAGCTAAATACGATGCCAAATACAGCGCCAATCAGGAAAACAATACTAAACCGTAATACAAAAGAAAATCGGAGTCTTGCTGATGTAAAACCAAGCGTTTTATATATCCCCAAATCTTTCTCTTCCATGACAAACAGCTTGCTCTCTGTCAGTGATGTAACGACAAACACCACTACCGCCACAATCCCATACATAAAATACATTAGAAGTTCCATCGCGGAAAGAATCCCGTATAACCCCGGCCACGAATTTTCATGCAGATACACATCCCCGCCGTATGCCTCATCCAAAGCCTGCATGATTTCCTCCTGCATCCCGGCATCCTCCAGAAAATAATGCACGCACCACATATGCGCGGTTTCCCGTCCTATTTTCTGATACCCCTCACGGCTTAAACCCACATTCGCTCCCATATCGTTTGCACACTGATAAATCCCGGAAATTTTATAGGCAAAAGAGCCAAGTTCCGCACTGACAAAAACCGTATCTCCAATATCCACGCCCAAATCGGCGGCAACAAATTCCGTCAGTACAATCTCATCATCACCGATGCAGCTCTTGCCCCGCAGCATATGGAAACGTTCCGGCTGTGTAATGACATTCGCCGTATAATCTATGCCCTCCACTGAAACGCCCGGCATGGCAAGCATATACTTGTCTGTGATATCCGTATAAGTGCGAATCAGATTCTCCACATCCTCACTTGTGGTTTTCCCCATAGGCTGCGCTGCGATATGTAAATCGGACGGATTAAAAGCGTCCATCAGCCCCTCGCCGTTTTTTCCCAGCCAGGAATCCATGCGTCCAATCAAAGAAGCAAAAAATACAAGCAGCATCGCGACAAGACAGGCTCCCATATAACGCATCCTGCCTGCGGCAAGCTGACGAATGGCCAGCCAAAATCCAAGCCCCTCCCGCGCTATCGGGGTAAAGAACATTCTTTTTCTCTCTTTACCCTCCTCATCCCTGCGGATTGCTTTCATAGGCGTAATCTTTTCTATCTGTGCCGTTTTCAGATATACAAATCCGGTCAGTATCAGAAATACGGCTAACAAAACCGACAGACAAATACCTACCGGAATCCCGGAGGGAAATGAAAGTCCGCTAGTCGTCAAGGTCATGCGGCTTACCGCCTGCGCCGCCGGCAATGTTAAGATACCGCCCAATATCATCCCATATAAAACAGGCTCAAGAAATAAACGCATCTGTATTTGCCGCAGTTTCTTCGTCGTAAAGCCGATTGTTTTTAAAATCCCCATATCTGTCATATCCTGCTCTAGCGCACTGTTAATGCCATGTTCCATCACTATCAGCGATACCACGGCTAAAATAAGGGCAAACGCCAGAAAAAGTCCGGTAAATACATTCTGCAAAGTCAGCATGAAACCGAAAATGGCGCTGTCCGAATGGGTAAATTCCGCATATTGTACAAGTTCGGTATTGTTATTTAAAAGCGCGTTAAACTCCGTTGTACTTAACCCGGAATCTTTCTTAAAAATATGCAGCATATAACCGTCACGGGCAAGCCCGTCAATCCCCGCCTGCATGGTCATCCGGGCAATCTCGTCATGGTCTTGTCCGCAAATGAGAAAACTTTTCATGCCAATCATGGAACTGCCCATAAAAGGGTCCTCAAACCATCCTTTGACAACAAAAGTCTTTACCACACTGTTTCTGGCAATGGGAAAACGGATTTCATCCCCAATCTTAACGCCAAACATGGACTGCATAGACGGCGATACATAAATTTCCCCTATGCCAATCCCTGCATTTTCCGTCTGATACCCTGTCAGATTATCCGTAAAAATCTTATAGGGATATTTTTCCGGCTCATAGGTAATAAGCTGTCCCTCACTGTCCGACTTTTGCCCGTTTATCTCATACTCTGAAAAAATAAGCTGTTGTATGCCCGTAGGCTCCGTTTCCGGAAGCGCGTTTATTTCATCCGCCAGACTTTCAATATCAGAAACGCCGGACACCCATGCCGTAATATTGCCAAATCCAAGCCGTTTCATCTCATCATGCACATAGTTTCCCGCATTTTGCCATATCGTCAAGGCGGATAAAAGTGTCAGCGACAAAACCAGAAGTAAAATAAAAATCCCGATTAAACTCCCCCTATGCCGTTCACGCTCCGCCAGCCATAATGTTCTAATTTCCATTTTATTTTTACCTTTCTCTGA
>JAMPCN010000025.1 GCA_023666125.1 Bacillus sp. (in: firmicutes)
ATTGACTCCTAACAGATATCCGCTGACGCCGCAGGCAAACTCAAAGAAATAGAACAGTTCACCCAGATAGAACTCGTTTACTTCCGGAATATTCACTACAAAGTTCGGAACCTGTCCGTCCGTATGCGCTAATATAGTTCCATTCATTGCGCTCTTATTGACAAAGTCTACATTTTTACCGGCAAGGTAGTTCAGACCATCCAAATCGACAGGTTCTTCACCGATTAAAATTTCTTCTCTGCTTGTTTCGATGTTTAAAACCGTTTCAAACATAATTCTTGCGCCGTCCTGAATGAACTGACCCATGGAATGCAAATCCGTCGTTAAATCAACGCTTGCCGGAAAGATACCTTTCTGGTCTTTTCCTTCGGACTCGCCGTATAACTGTTTCCACCACTCGGAAACATAGTGCGCCGCCGGTTCATAATTGGCAAGAATCTCTACATGTTTTCCTTTTCTAAGTAATATGTTACGAAGCGCCGCATACTGCACCGCGTCATTTTCCTCGAAAGGAGCTTCTAACGCCATCTTTCTGCCTTCTGCCGCACCCTCCATCAGTTTATCGATATCCGCGCCCGAAACTGCGATAGGCAGCAAGCCGACTGCGGTAAGCACGGAGAAACGTCCTCCGACGTCATCCGGCACTACAAAGGACTCATAACCTTCTTCCGTTGCAAGATTCTTCAAAGAACCTCTTGCTTTATCTGTCGTAGCGTAAATTCTCTTCGCTGCGCCCTCTTTACCGTATTTCTTTTCCGCCATTTCCTTAAACACACGGAATGCAATCGCCGGTTCCGTTGTCGTGCCGGACTTGGAAATCATATTGATAGAGAAATCCCTGTCGCCGATAACGTCAATCAGGTGTTTAATATAAGTAGAACTGATAGAATTTCCTACAAAATAAATTTCCGGTGTTTTTCTGATGGATTTATCCACTACATTATAGAAGCTGTGTCTTAAAAATTCAATCGCCGCTCTTGCGCCCAGATAGGAACCGCCGATACCGATTACCAGCAATACTTCGGAATCGCCCTGAATCTTTTGTGCCGCTTTTTTGATTCTCGCAAACTCCTCCTTGTCATAATTCACCGGCAAGTCAATCCAGCCAAGGAAATCGTTTCCCGCGCCTGTTTTGCTCACAAGAACTTCTTTTGCATCCAAAGCCAGATGCTTCATGGATTTTACTTCTTCTTCAGAAATAAAAGAAGCCGCTTTGGAATAATCAAATTTAATTTTGCCCATCGTTTACTCTCCTTCTCATAGCTTCATATTTATTTCTTTTAGTGTAGCATTGCTTATCCGCTTTTTCAATCTAAAATTCTCTAAAATAATTGCAATTTTATTATCCGCATGTTATACTTTGTATCATCTATTCATTATCTGTTTTACGAAACAACTCAATTATTTTATCAATAGGAGGCATCATGTATACTTCTGTCTTAGAAAAAATTGTAGAAAAAAAGCGAATGCCTGTATTATTTATCGGTTCTGGTATTTCTAAAAGATATTTATATAAATATCCCGATTGGGAAGAACTGCTCGATTTATCCTATTATAAAACCGGAAATGATTTTTATAAACTTCAAAAATATAAAGACCAATTCACTAGACAAAATCTCTCACAATTTGAAATTAATATTAAAATAGCTTCTATCATTGAAGATGAATTTAATGCGGCATTTTTTGACAGAAAAATAAAACTTGGGCGGGTTAAAAATCCCACATGGGTTAAACGCGGCATTTCACCATATAAGATGTTTCTTGCTCAATACTTTAAAGATATGACTCTATATAAATCAACCAAAACTACAGAGGAATTAATTAAGTTAAGGGCATTGAAAAATAAAATTTCTGCGGTTATCACTACTAACTTTGACTTGTTCCTTGAAACAGAAGTATTTGCTAATGATTTTAAAGTTTTTGTTCACCAAAATGAACTTTTTTCCGCTAACAGCTATAATATTGCAGAAATTTATAAAATACATGGCAGCGCTACAGACGCAAATTCAATTATTATAACTGAAAATGATTATGATCATTTTACTGATACGAGAAAACTAATTATTGCTAAAATGCTAACACTATTTGCAGAATCTCCTATCGTTTTCCTTGGCTATTCCTTTACCGATGAAAACATTCAAAAAATCATAACTGATTTTTTATCATGCCTTACTTATAAAGAACTAAAAAATATTGAAGAACATTTTGTATTTATTAGTTATAAAAAACACGAAAAAAATTTAATAGAAATCAGACGTACTATAACAACCAAGAAAGGATTAGAAATTCCTATTACAGAAATTCAAACAGATAATTTCTCTCTTGTATACGATATCCTAAATAGAATTACACCAGGTATCTCCCCTGTGAGAATACGCGAAACCAAAATGTTTGTTAAAACAATCGTGGACCAAAGTATCAGCCAAAACGATGCTGAAGCCCTCATTTTGGGCATTGATGCTTTAGATGACATAAATTTTAAAAATAAACCTCTTGCTATTGCCATTGGGTATAAAGAAAATATTTTAAATAAATTTGGATATGGATTATTATCCGATGACATGATTTTTGAAGATATTCTTTTTGACAATAAACACTTTGACGCAGATGAAATGTGCCTTTCCCGTTTTAAATCCATTTCATCTACCCGTTTACTTCCGGTTCATAAATATATGAAAAATGCTTCTGTTCCAATCAGCACAAATGAAAAACTGGAAAACTATGCCACATTACATAATACAAAGGAAAAACTAATTCCTTCCAATATTCAAAAACAAATTAAAACCCTGCCCTCAATATCTGATTATGATGCCTTACTGGATGAAATGAAAAAAGTTGATGATATTAATAAAAAAGCCGGTCTGTTATTAAAAAGTATAGACTCTTTTTCCCTTACACAAATACGGGAAGTATGTCAAAATTTATTTCATCTTGATAGAAACGCAGCTATGAAATCCACACATTTTAAACGCTGTGTTATGTATATAGATTTATCATTATATTATTCTGATAATAATAAATAAAAGGAAAAAACTGACAGACATTTTCTAGTACACACTAGAAACACCATCAGTTTATCCTTCTTAAAATATTTAAGAACATTTCTGTTCCATGTTCTTTTATACACGTCAACTTATCAATATTATAATTGATTCTACTGTCAACTTGTGTATATTTTAGTATATTCATTTAGGAATGTCAACATACAATTATTTTCCTATCAAATAAGCAATTAACATTCTTAAAATTCTCTCGCCAGCATAACTCTCCTGCTTACACAGTACGATACCGCCGCGCCCGCCGCAAACACCAGACAGATAAGCAACGCCATAACGCCCTTTTGCAGGGAAAGGAAACCTACGACTATATTCCTGATGAATTCGCCCGCAACGCCGTCCATACTGAAAATACGGGGAAAACTTTTTACAAGCGACGCCGAAAGAACCGTTACAACCGCTAGCAGCCCTAATAATATCATTCTTGCCTTTTCACCGTTTTCTCCGCTGAATTTGAGCTGAATCGGCAGCATGATAAGCTGCACTACCGCCATAACCAGATAGATAAGAAACGCTACTATTATACTCTGTACAGCGCTCTCCGGATGCATCAACACACAGGCAAGACTCATCAACACAGTGCCTAAAAAACTGAACGCAAACATCAATATATATTTCTCCGCCACATAAGACACTCTTTTAATAGGCGTCGTCATCCAGAAAGAAGTGCTTTTATAATATTCGTCCAATGATATTGTGTTTAACACTAACAAAATAAATATCATTGTGCCATACGCGATTAAGAAACTATAGTTACCGTAATTGCGGGAGGCTATTACCATCACTAATAATATCGCAAGAAACAGTCTTTTATTATACCATATTAATTTCAAGTCCTTAAGAAACAACCCTTTCATATCTTTTCCCCTTTCGTCACAATTAACATCACGTCGTCAATGTTCCCTTTCTCTATGACAATGTCCGGATAATTATCCCGATAAAACTGTTTTTGCTTTGTTAAAAGTTCATAGCCGAACGCCTCTTTCTTCCGATAACTGACATGGCTTTTATCCAGCGTCCGATACTGTTCTTCACTTACTTTTAACACAGCGTAATCGGATAAAATCACATCCATATCTTCATGAAATAACACTTTTCCGTCCTGTAAAAAATACAAATCGTCGCAAAGCCCCTCCAAATCGGAGGAAATATGGGAACTGACTAAAATCGCCCTGTCGCCCGCGCTCATATATTCCCGCATTTCGTCTAACAGCTCGCTTCTGACAACCGCGTCGAGTCCGGCAGTCGGTTCGTCTAATATCAAAAGTTTCGCATCGTAACTCATCGCCAGCAAAAGTTTAAATTTCGCTTTCATACCGGTGGAAAATTCTTTTATCGGTTTTTGTAAAGGCAGTCCGTACTTTTCGCATTTCTGAAAAAAATCTTCCTTATGAAAGTTTGCATACATCGCTTTCATAACTACCGCCGCATCCTTGATTGTCAAAATGCCGTTAAAAGTGCTTTCCGACAGAACTGTTCCTATCTGCTCCCTGTCCGTTCCCGTCAGATTTTTTCCGTCTTTTCCAAATATTTCTATCATTCCGCCGTCTGTCTGAATCAAACCCAGAATCGCCTTAAACGCTGTACTCTTTCCGGCTCCGTTCGTGCCGATAACACCTGTTATATAACCCTCGTCCACCTGCATGGAGCAATCCAGGTTAAAATCCCCGTATCTTTTCTGCACATTTTCCATTTTCAGCAGCATATGTTGATTCACTCCTTCTAATATTCATATCTTTTACACTACTCGTTAATGATTAAATCAAACAGTTCTCTGATTTCCTCATCTTTCATACCGCACTTTCTTCCCTCCTGCACGGCAGATTCCAGTTTGTTTTCCACTTCCCTGCGCTTTTCCTCCTGTAATAAGTTCTGGTTTCCCTGCGCAACAAAGCTTCCCTTTCCATGTACCGTAACGATAAATCCATCCTCTTCGAGGCAGTCGTAGGCTTTCTTTACCGTCAGTGCGCTGATTTTTAAATCTTTGGACAAAGACCTGACCGAAGGCAGCATCGTTTCCTCCTGCAGTCTCCCATCCATAATCATAGCCTTAATCTGTCCTATGATTTGTTCATAAATTGGCTCCATCGATGAATTGCTTATTATGATTTTCATTATTACCTATATGCCTTTCTTAATATGCGCATTTGCCCCTTGCAATAAACAGTATATAACAGTACATATCAGTTGTCAATGATTTTTCTTAAGAATTTTTGCTTTTCCCCTTTTTATTGTGTTATAGTGATTACGATAAAGAAAATGATACAGTACTAACCCCCGAAAGGACGCTCTTATGAAAATCTTAATTATCGAAGATGACGCCGGACTAAACCGCGGCATTTCCTTTGCGCTGGAACAGGACGGCTGCCAAGCGTTATGTGCGCGGACGCTGAAAGAAGGCTTAACCCTTTTTGAAAAAGAAACTCCCGACGCCGTTATATTGGACTTGAACCTGCCGGACGGAGACGGCATGGACTTTTGCAAAACCATACGCAGACTTCCCGGGGAAAAAGCAAAGACCCCGTTATTAATGCTGACCGCGCGGGATATGGAAGTCGATGAAATTATGGGGCTTTCCAGCGGCGCAGACGACTATATGACAAAACCTTTTTCCATCTCCGTTTTAAAAATCAGGCTGCAAAACATTATACAGCGCAGAGTTTCCGACAAGGAAACGCCGCATATGCTGACGTCCGGGAAAATAACCATAGACACAAGCGCATTCCGCGCTTTTAACGAAGATACGGAAATTGTTTTAAGCATAACAGAGTTCAGGTTGCTTCAATATTTTCTGGAAAATAAAAATAAAGCGCTTTTAAAAGAACAGATTTTGCAGCATGTATGGGATGCGGACGGCAATTTCGTGGAAGAAAATACGCTCTCCGTCAATATCAGCCGTCTGCGCAAGAAGCTGGGCGGAAACTATATCCGTACCATTCAGGGCATCGGCTATTTATGGGAGGAGAATCCATGACGAAAGACCATGTTATTATCCTGCTTGCTCTGACTCTTTTTCTATGCCTTACCATTCTTATTATCGGCACGCTCTATTTTTTACGGGAATGGAAAAAACTGGACAGCATATTGGACAGTTTTTGGAAAAACGCCCCGGAAAACGCATACGGGCAGGAATATTATGAAACGAGGGAATCCCGCGTCGCAAGCCAGCTTCGCCGTATTTTAAGCAGCGCCCGTTTTCGGGAAAATCAGGCGGTTAAAGAAAAAGACCAGGTCACGGAGTTAATTTCCGACCTTTCCCACCAGTTGAAAACGCCTCTGGCAAATATCGTAATGAATATGGAAATTCTCCAAAACGACGCTCTGACAGAAAAAGAACACAGGGAATTTTTAGAACATACCAAAAGCCAGGCAGATAAAATGACCTGGCTGATGAAAAATCTTTTAAAGGCTTCCCGCTTAGAAAACGGCATCATTCAATTTGACGCGGAATATACCGGCATCAAGGAAACGATTGCCCGCGCGCTTGAAGCCGTCTATGCGCAGGCGGCTGCCAAAAATATCCTGTTATCGGCAGAGGAATTTCCCGACTTTTCTCTCTATCACAATCCGAAATGGACAGCGGAAGCCATGTCAAATATCTTGGAAAACGCCATAAAATATTCGCCGGAAAACAGCCGCATCCAAATAACCGTTGAGTGGCTGGATATCTATACGCAGATTACGATTACCGACGAGGGCGTCGGCATTCCTGAAAATGACTATAACAATATCTTCAAACGCTTCTACCGTGGCGAAAATGTGGCGCAGCTGGATGGAAACGGTCTTGGTCTATATTTAGCGCAACTTATTTTACAACATGAAAAAGGCTACATTACTGTAGCCTCTAAAATCGGTCAAGGAAGCAGTTTTTCACTGTTTCTGCTAAATACCGCTCCTTAAGCGCTACTCCGCTTTCCTGTTAATAAACAATGTCTTATATTTGGAATACATGATTTTCTGGCTGTGATACAGACCATAATAGCCGGAAAACATATAACTGAACGCTACCGTCAACAGAAAATACGGCATTCCCTCATAGCCGAACAGCTCGAAACAAATGAGAAGCGACGTCAACGGACAGTTTGTTACGCCGCAGAATACCGCCCCCATGCCGACCGCCGTACAAAGTGCGGGCGAAAATCCAATCAACGTACCAAACAGACAGCCGAATGTTGCGCCGATACAAAAAGAAGGTACGATTTCGCCGCCCTTATAACCGGCGCCTAACGTTACCGCCGTAAATAATATTTTCATCAAAAACATTTCCGGTCTCACGCTGCCTTCCATGCAGCCCTCAATCAGGTTCATGCCGGAACCGTTATATCTCTGGTCTCCTACTAACAATGTTAAAACTATCACAATACAGCCGCCCGCAAAAATCCTGATATACGGATTTTTTAAAAACCTCTGGTAAAGATGCGCCGCCTGATGCAGTAAAACACAGAACAAAATACTGACGAATGCGCACAATACAGCAAGAACCGCCACTTTTACCGCCGAACTGACGCCAAAAGCCGGAACCGATTCTAAAATAAACACCTCATCCGGCGTTTTGAAAAAGACGGCGACGCCGCGCGCCACTAAAGCGGCGATAACGCAGGGTACCAACGCGGCATAATACATAATGCCGACGCTCACCACTTCCAGTGAAAAAATCGCCGCCGCCATCGGCGTTCCGAATAATGCGGAAAAAGCCGCGCTCATACCGCACATCGTCATAATATGCCTGTCTTTTTCATCCAGCTTAAGCAGTTCCCCGATTTTATTGCCGATACTGCCGCCAATCTGCAGTGCCGCGCCCTCGCGCCCCGCCGAACCGCCGCATAAATGCGTAATCAGCGTCGAAAGAAAAATAAGCGGCGCCTGCCGGGCGGGCAGTTTATCCCCCGAATGAATCGAAGAAATTACCAGATTCGTTCCCGCGTCGTTTTCATCATGGAGCAGACGATAGGCTCCTACGATTAAAAGCCCGCCAAACGGCAGCAGCCAGAGAACGTACGGATACTGCGCGCGCGTATTAGTAACCCAGGATAAACAGCGGTGAAAAAGCGTACCGATTGCCCCGATAACAACCCCGGAGACGGCCGCCAGAATAACCCATTTCATGGAAGCCACGTTTCTTTGTAGTGCCTGTGACAGTTTTTCTTTGAATTTTTCCCCCATAATGTCAATCAAATACCTTTCTCTTTTGTTATAATAAATCAAATTGCGCGTAACTTATTTCTATATCAAATTTAGCATTTTCTTCCTCTCTTTACAATAGACAACGGATGATTTTCTTACAAAACTGTCATATCTTTCTCTCTGTTTTGTCAGAACGCTGTAAGAAGCATCTGATAAAATAAAAAATATAAGACAACGTACCCGGGTACGCGCTTCATCTGCTGATTCGTGAAAATATGCGATGCAGATAGAAAGAATTTGGAACGGAGGTTTCTCATGAACATATTAGAAACAAAAGATTTAAAAAAATATTACGGTTCCGGCGATACGCAGGTAAAAGCGTTAGACGGCGTAACCCTATCGATAGAAGAGGGGGAATTTGCCGCCGTTGTCGGCACTTCCGGCTCCGGCAAGTCCACGCTTCTTCATATGTTGGGCGGTCTCGATTATGCGACAAGCGGCTCCGTCACCGTTGCGGGCAAAAAGATTTTTGACTTGAACGAAAACGACTTAACCATTTTCAGGAGACGGCAGATTGGCTTTGTTTTCCAAAGTTATAATCTGGTTCCGATTTTAAGCGTCTATGAAAATATCGTTCTGCCGCTGGAACTGGATGGACGGACGGTAGATAAAACTTTCGCAGGAGACATTATTCAAACGCTCGGTCTGCAAAGCAAACTGGATAATCTTCCCGGACAGCTTTCCGGCGGACAACAGCAGCGGGTCGCCATTGCCCGCGCGCTGATTACCAAACCTGCGATTATTCTTGCCGACGAGCCGACCGGCAATTTGGACAGCAAGACAACGCAGGAAGTGCTTGGGCTTTTAAAACTGACCGGGGAGCAATTCCACCAGACGATTGTTATGATTACCCATAACGAAGCGTTAGCGCAGCTTTGCGGCAGAGTCATTCATATTGAGGACGGCAGGATTGTGGATGAGCGCAGGAAAGGGGGCGCTTTACATGAAAAATAATAACAGCGCCTCTATCCGTAAACTTTCCCGCCGCAGTCTGCAGAATAACCGTATGAGAAATATTTTTGCCATTGCAGCGATTATGCTGACGGGAATCCTTTTTACCGCCGTCTTTTCCTTAACAAGCGGCATTATCCAGATGACGCAGGAAAGCACGATGCGCGAAGTCGGCACAAAAATGCACGCAGGATTGAAAGCGGCGACAAAAGAGCAGTATGAAAAAGTGATTGCCGACCCGATGGTAAAGTCAAGTTCCTATAACATTTATATAGGCATGGCGGACAATATTTTAAAACGGCAGGCGGAGCTTCGCTATGTTCCCGATGAAAATACACTGGACGCTATGTTTATTACATTGGAAGAGGGGCGGCTCCCCACTGCGGAAAACGAAATTGTTGTAGATACTTTTATTTTCGATGAACTGCATCTTCCTCATGCGCTGGGAGAAAAAATTCCCATCACTTTTACTTTTATGGGTGAGACGATAGAAGAGGAATTTATCGTAAGCGGCTGGTATCAGGGCGACTATGTTTCCCATGCCAGTGAACTGTGCCTGTCGGAAAGCTACTGGACGAAATTAAAAGGTTCTTTGACCGACAATGATTTTCTTGCCTGGGGAGAAGAGCATCCTGATGACGCCAATGCGGGGTTATATGCCGTCAATATCTTTTTTGATAACGCTTCAAAACTGGAAGATAAAATCCGGACAGTCATCCAAAACGCCGGATACGAACCGGATACCGAACTGCGCTACGGCGTCAACTGGGCATATATGGGAAACCGCGTGGAATCGATTGATATGCTCAGCGTTATGGTTCTTCTTGGCGCGGTTGCAATTATTTTGATAACGGGGTATCTGATTATTTATAATATCTTTCAGATTTCCGTTATCAACGATATCAGGTTTTATGGCTTATTAAAGACCATCGGCACGACGAAAAAACAGATTCGCAGATTATTACTGCGCCAAGCCGCCGTTTTGTCAGTTATCGGCATTCCCGCTGGCATTCTTATCGGTTTTTGTATCGGGAAATTTGCTCTGCCGCTTGTATCGAGTATCGGAGATTTTTCAGGCGCTTCCGCGTCTTTGCATTTTAACGTCTGGATTCCGATATTCAGCGTACTCTTCTGCGGTCTGACCGTATTTTTAAGCTGCCGGAAACCGGGGAAAATCGCTGGAAGCGTTTCTCCTATCGAAGCTGTGAAGTATACGGAAGTCAGTAATATGAAAAAAGGCGCTTCCAAAAAGAAGAAAAAAAGCAGCCGGTTCAGCGCAGTTTCCATGGCGTTATCTAACCTTGGACGAAGCAGGCGCACTACCATAGTCGTAATAAGCGCAATTTCTTTCAGTATTATTTTGCTTGCCATTGTTGTGACAGGCGTGCAAAGTTTCCAAATAGAGTCTTATTTAGAGGGACGGATTGCAGGAGACTTCCAGCTTGGCAATGTGAATTTTACCGCCGATGCAAAAACAAACGAATATGATATCGAGCCTGAATATCTTGCGTTAGCGGACAGTCAGGAGGGCATTGAAAGCCGGACGGAAATGTGGTTCCGCTATACTTGTTTTCTAAACATGAATGAAAAAGCGATGGAACAATTCCGGAAACTGGACGCGGAGGGCAGGCTTTGGCGTGACTCATACACAAGCCACACACTGGATAGAATGCTGCGGGGTGAAGAACAGCTGGGACACAACTTTTACGGCTATAGCGAAGAACTTCTCTCCCAGTTGACCGTACTGGAGGGCAGTCTGGACATAGATAAATTTTTAAGCGGCGATTATGTCCTGCTGACACAAATGTTAGGCAGTGATGATTTTATTCCGGCGGATGAGCATGTTTACCATCCGGGGGATAAGGTAAGCATAGATTTTTTTACGGATGATTCCGAATCTTATCCCATTACGGACGAAACGGGAGAAGCCATTGACGTCCGTTATGAAAATCTTCTCACAAAAGAATATGAAGTTATGGCTATCGTTGGACGTCCAAGCAGTATGAATCTGCCTTTCTATTATCCTAATCACTGCGACATTATCCTGCCATTGTCGGAATTGACGTTTGATAACTCCGATAGGTGCCATTGTTTCTCCGTATCTTATCAGATAGCGGATGATAAACAGGAAGCGTTCGCACAAGCGATAGAATCTTATGCCGACACCCACGCCATGATGGGGTATATCTCCATGGATACGCTGCGGGAATCCTTTGAGAATATGACGATGGTTATTGCGGCTGTCGGCACGACGCTTGCGGCAGTGGTTGGCTTAATCGCTATTTTGAACTTCATCAATGCGATGGTAACGGAAATCATTTCCAGAAGACAGGAGTTTGCCATGCTGCAGAGTATCGGCATGACACAGGCGCAGCTGCAGAAAGTATTGATATATGAGGGCGTCAGCTATGTCGCCATTGCCATTATTATCAGTTTCGTTTTGGGAAGCGTTTTATCCCGGTTTATCCTAAGTGCTTTAAACGACGTTATTTCCGCTTTCAGCTATCAGTTTCAGATACTTCCGTTTTTTATTATGCTGCCGCTGCTTTTAATCGTAGCCGCTCTTACGCCTCTTTTTGCCTGGCGGAAAATTAAACGGAAAAGCATCGTGGAAAGGCTGCGGGAAAATGAACTATGAAACACATTGGGAGAATGCTTTGCATTCTCCCTCATTTACCCTCTTTCGCTTTTAACCAGTTTAAATTCCTTGCTTCTTTTACTCCGTCCGGAAAATCCACTTCTTTCCACGGCGACCTTGTGCATTTCTCTCTGTCCTCACACTGTTTACACGCCATCTTATTGGCGTAGCGCACCTCGCCGCTTTTCTTCACGGCTTTTCTGCGCAGTATTTCTCCTGTCGGGCAATATACGCGGTCTTTTTCCAAATCTCTTACGAAATAACCCTTGGCCGCTCTTTTTTTCATCTGTTCTTCTATTAAAGCATATTCTTCTTTTGTCATCTTGATTGTCCCCGTTTCCTCATAAGACTCTGAAGTTATTTGTCTTTTCCTCCTGCCGCCACCTCTTCGATGACCGCCGTAATCGTAGCGATTGCGTCTCTTTGTGAACTTTTGCTCATGGCATCTATATAGGTAAGCCTCGTAAAGTAAAGCTCCTGCACTTTCTCTACTAAAAGCTTTGTCGTCAAATCGTCCTCATCTACTACGATACTGAACCCCTGCGCCTCAAAAGATTTGGCATTGAGAATCTGGTCGCCGCGGCTGCTGGCAGACGGTAACGGAATCAAAAGATTTGGTTTTCTCAATGCAAGCAGCTCATTGATGGCGTTTGCTCCTGCTCTGGAAATGACAACATCTGCCATGGCAAAAATATCCTTTAATTCCGATTTTATATATTCAAACTGCTTATAGCCTTTTGTCGTCAAAAGCAGATTATCCATCTTTTCTTTTCCACATATATGGACAACCTGAAAGTCTTCCAAAAGCTGTGGCAGGGCGTCTCTGACCGCCTGGTTAATGGCTGCCGAGCCAAGGCTTCCACCGATTACCATGACGACGGGTCTTGACGCATCGAAGCCGCATAACCGGTACGCCGCCTCCTTATTTCCCTTTAACAACTCCTCCCGAATCGGTGAACCCGTTAAAATCGCTTTCTCGGCAGGCAGCAGTTTAAACGTTTCCGGAAAATTGCAGCAGACTTTTTTCGCCGCCGGAATACAAAGTTTATTCGCCAATCCCGGCGTCATATCCGACTCATGCACCACGCAGGGAATCTTTAAAGACGACGCCGCCCGCACGACCGGTACGCTGACAAATCCGCCTTTGGAAAAAACAACGTCCGGTTTGATTTCCCGTAAATATTTTTTTGCCTCCGACATGCCCTTTAATACGCGGAACGGGTCGGAAAAATTTTTCGGGTCAAAATATCTGCGGAACTTTCCTGTTGCAATTCCGTAATAAGGGATATCAAAATCCTCAATCAATTTTTTTTCTATTCCATCATAGGAACCCATATAGGAAATTTCATAGCCCAACTCTCTTAACTTAGGAATCAAGGCAATATTGGGCGTTACATGTCCGGCGGTGCCGCCGCCGGTTAATACAATTTTCTTATCCATGCAAGAGAAGCCTCCTAAACAAATAGATTATATCGGAATCAATTTGTGCCTTCTGCAATTTTCTCCAATGCACATGCCAACTGGTCGGGGCAGGATGTATTTTTAAAGCCGCATTTTATCCCTTTCAGTTTGCGGATAGCGTCTTCTACTTTCATATCTGTTACCAAACTGGAAATTCCCTGCAAATTACCGTTGCATCCGCCCGTAAACTCAACATATTTGATAACTCCGTCCTTTACTTCGATATCAATAGCATTGGAACATACTCCCTGTGGTTTATATATCATAGCTTATACCTCCCGGATAATTACATACAAATCATTGACCCCACTATATCACAAATTCGTCACAGTTTCCAGTCCCAAGCGACCAAAATCCCCCAAATCTTACATCTTCTGTCACAATTTACCTATAAAAAAGAAGAAATTTGTTGACGCCTTACATGTTCCGGGTGATTGAGATTCTTTTCCGGTCTGCTTATAATAGAATTTGTAAAAAGATTTTGTAAAGGAAGTGTTTGTATGCTGCAGATTTTATTTCAACATCCGGAATTTATGATTCCTACTCTGATTTTATTATCCTTAAGTATCATATGCCAAATCAGTATGGGTGTGCTATGCCATAAACTCATCCGGGAAACCGAAAATATGGCTTCCACTTCCAATAAGTCTTTACAACAGTTGAAGCTAAAATTTTCAAGCTGCTGTAAACTTCATGAGGGTATTTCCAATATCCCCGTTTTTGTGGACAAGTATCTGAATAAAATAACGGTACACGGTATTTCGCTCAGTACGTTAAAACACCTTTCCGGCCAGCTTGTCTTATTGTCCGTCCTTATTTCCGGCATCGGCGCTTGCAAAGGTATCATGCTGGACGAATCCGTTATTTATATTATTCCTTATTATATCATCAGTTTTTTGGGATTATACTGCTATTTCGCAATTTCCTCGCTTGTGGATATCTCCGGCAAGACCAGGATACTGCGCACAAATCTGATAGATTATCTGGAAAATCATCTCGCAAACCGCATGGAGCAGACCGCGCTCGATTTAAAGCTGGTAGAGGGTATGGAAACAGACGCCAAAAAAGAACCCGACGCGCCCTCTGCGGACAAGCAGGATAAACAGGAGACTCCAGTCCTTTCCCATACGGAAGCGAAAGAACTGGAGTCTTTGTTGAAAGAGTTTTTGGCGTGATATTAAAAAGCCGCTTCCCATTCCCCGGGAAGCGGCGTTGTTTTTTGTCGAAGCTGTTAGAACCGAATACATTTAAGAAACAACTCCACAGCTTCATTCGCTATTTGATTATCTAAATGATGAATTTATTATATCATCTATTTATGTCCAAACTATGACATATTTATAAATGATTTCTAAAAATCCTAAACAAATTCTAATGATAAACGGAAACAGTCGGTCCTGTTCCATATTCCTTAAGAGAGTATCGGAACATATCAAAATATCCAACCCGGAATTTCCACTCTTTTCCGTAGGTAATTCCCTCACACGACTGCTCCAATGTATAGCCGCTCAATTTGCTTTCATAAGCGGCTTTTAATTCCGGATACATATCGTGGCCCTGCATTATCAGATAGTCGTTTTTCTGGCTGAAATATTTCGTTGCGTACTCCACCTCTATATAATATTCATCTTCCGCCAAAGTGTCCGGCAGTTTTGCAAATTCTTCCCCGATATCTATGATATGATATTTTTCCGTATCCAGAACAGGCGCATAGGACGTCGCATAAATCGTTGCTCCCTCCGGGATATTTTCCTCTATCCATGGTACTATCCGTGTATATGTCAGCTCGTACCGATATGTGTTTACCGCGGCCAAAATATTTATCAAAACCATAACCGCCACGACTGCCGGAACAATCCACGCGGCTTTTGCCGATAACTTTTCCGTCAGTCCTTTCTTTGCTATCACTTTTTTTATACCGTCCTCTAACGCCATCAGTCCGTATACCCAGAAAAGATAAGCAAACGGAATCACCAGCGAAAGATTCCTTCCTAACATAATATGATATCTGGATAAAAAAAGAATTACAAATACCGGCATAATCAAATAAAGAGCAAGCTGTTTCCATTTTTTATGGCAAATCATAACCACTATTCCGAGCAGTAACAGCAGTCCGCCAACAATGCCGTAGCTTGTAAGCCCGTACGCCTCCAGATGCCCTAAAAGCGGCAGATTATGCTCGATGCCCGGATGCCCCCATGCGTAGTGCTGTAAATTATACAGATTATCACCGACAAAGCGGGGAAAATGAAAAAACATAGAATAGTTACAAATGCAGAATACCAATGCAAGCACAATGCAGTTTAAAAAGAAAAGATAGTTGTTCCGGTACGATTTCCAGTATTTTTTTACGATATGCAAAATCAGCCAGAACAGACCGAATAAAATACCGTGATATTTCGCCGCCGTCGCAAGCCCGATACAAATTGCCAGAAGCGGATACCACAGATAAACGCTTCTCTCCTCATTCTCCTCTTTATAAATCAGCGTGCCAAGCAATATGATAACATTGGCAACCGCATACATCATCGTATCGGGGCCGGTATAATACAAATAGGAAAAACTGTATAAGGAAAAAACCGAAAGCGCAAATCCGATATATGCCCATTTCCTGCTGCCTGCTATCTTACGGAGCGTAAAATATACGCACGCATTGGAAAGCAGCGCGGTTCCACAGATAATAAAGCGTATCAGGATATCCATATCCCATCCGCCCAATATCCTGCTTATAATACGAAACCCCAGCAGCGCATAGTAAAATGTCAGATGCGGATAGCGGAAAAAGTCCAGTATGTAAATATCCCCCGCATAAATATGCTGATTTAACAATTCATGAATACAATCTAACGACAACAGCTCGTCCACATTCGGATAACCCGGCAGTTCAAACTGCCAGTGTTTATAAAAAACAAGGATACCGGCAAGCAATGTCGCAAATACTGCCGCCGCCATGCCGATTTTTTTCTTTATCTCACTGCTCATGGATGAATCCTACCTCCAGTCTTTGATATGGTAGCTTTTCGTACAAACGGCGTCAAATATAAAGCCCTGCTCGTCCAGATACTTTTTATAGGCGGGAAGTTTTTCCTCCTGCCCCTCTAACTCCGGGGAAACAAAACACAATTTATAGCCGAGAGCTTTTAATTCCCGATAGCTTTCCTGGTCTAGCGGTATCTTCGTAAAGCAGTCCACCCAGACCCAATCCGCCTTTCCCGCCATATTTCGGATAGTGTCAAGCCCCTCTAACTCGCTGAAACGGAGCGCGATATCTTTCACTCCCATATCCGTCAGCAGTTTTATCATCGGAAAAGAAGAGTCCAGAAAAAAATATTTTTCAATATGATACTTTTCCATAAACTCTAATATTTTATGCTCAATCCGCTCGCTTTTTACATTTAGAATCATCGTGCCGTGTTGATACTCTTTGCAATACTCTTCAAAATCCTCCCCTGGCTCGAATGGATTGTGGGAAATATAAATCCTGCCGTTTAAATCGTCTCGCAAATCCAGTTCTACCCCGTATTCCGTCTCCAGCTCGCGAAGTTCTTTTATCGTATTAACCCGATGCGCTATATATTCCATCTTAATCTCCTCTCTGATATCCTATCTTAGTCCGCCCTTTTTCAATTTTACACTGAAATCTATAGTCCTTTTAATAAATTTCCACTTTGCTTTTAAACCGGTATTCCACTTTGACTCCCCGTGGATTCTCTCCGGAAACAGTACCGGAAAACGAATCACTTTCAGTCCTTTTACTCCTGCCATATACAAGGCGTATAAATCCAGAGAAAAATCATGCGGCGGATTCTCCCACGCTTCATAAAATGTCTTTGGAAACAGATTTGGCTGCGCATTGATATCATATAAAGGCATTCGCAGATAACAGCTCTCAAACAGACTCATCCCCATTGTGAAAAAGACATCAAAAAGCGGTCTCCCTTTCCGGTTCCCTTTTACAAAAACCGGCTCGCCGACCCTTTCTATGATATGAAGCGCTTTTATGATATCTTTCGGGTCGGTCTGCATATCCGCATGCGTCCAGCCGACATATTCCCCCCGACATTTTTTTAATCCCTGTAAAATGCCATACCCATATCCCTGATTGACAGGCACGAGCGTTGTCTTTGCAAAAGGATAGCGGGGTAAAAGTTCCTCCAGTACGGCGGCCGTATTATCCGTAGAACCGTTATTGACAAGAATTACCTCGATATCTTTTCTCTTTATCACTTTCTCAAACCGCTCCAAAATAAGCGGTATATTTTCCTCTTCGTTATAACAGGGTACTACAACCGATAATTTCATCATACTTACATTCCTTTCTCTGAATTTTTCATTCTTTCATCACGGACAGCAGTTGTGCATAATCAGAAATTTCTTTATAAGAAATCTCCCGGTTGGTATGCTCATCCCAAAGCTTCCTTTCAACAACGTTACCGGACGATTCCGCCGTCCGCCGGAACCATACAGGCTGCATCCCCGCCTGCGCGGCGCCTTTGATATCTTTTTCAAAATTATCTCCCACATACCATATATGCTCCGGCGGCAGTTTTAATTTTTCCAGACATAAAGCAAAAACCTCTTTTGCGGGTTTTTCCCTGCCTGCCTCTTCGCTGCTTACAAGATAATTAATATCCGCGGCGATTCCTAACGCCTCTATTTTACGATGCTGAATATGCGCCGTCAAATCCGTACATATCATAATCGGTATCCGCTTTTGCCTTAAATAGCCGATAACCTCCTTTGCCCCCGGAAAAAGCGTCATATTCTGCAAAAAAGTATTCCAGTATTCATCATATATCCTCAAAGACATGGGCATCGGTGAAATGCCCAGATATTCCAGCATTTTCTGAAAATACAACAATCTGTTGTGTCCTGCTCCAAAATCCGATAACTGCCGTTTGGTTTCCTTTCTGCCAAAAAGATACGCCTCTCTGAATTTATCCGCACCGATACCCAGCATTTTACAGGTAAACGCTTCCACATTCTGTCCGGCTCTTTTATCCAGTTCGTCATAATCATATAACGTACCATCCAAGTCAAATATGACCGCTTTTAACATATTAAGTACTCACTTTCATAATTTCTCCGATTACCAACATAACCATCAACTGCACCGCTCCGTTCAAGCCGTCTTCCCAGACAATCCTGCTGCCCGCCAAATCCTCTATCTGCGGAATTGCCTGCAATGCCGTTTCTTCCCACACTTCTTTTGTGATATGCAGGCTCTCGCTTTCTATCACAATTCTCTGATGCAGCAAATCATCATAGATAAGCTTCGCTTCCACGCCCCGTTCCTGCAATAAGGCAAGGAGCGGTTCTGCATTAATGCTGACGTCCATTATAAATTCCACGCCTATCTGAAGTTCATAGGCTTCATTATCCTTATTCTCAGCAAGCGCAAGTCCTTTATCAAAGTATCGGATAACCAAATCCGCATACTGCTTTTGCGGATAAATATATTTTTCCGCATCTTCTCTGCGTTCTTCTATCTGTTTTATAATTTCCTCTTTTTGATGCCCTCTATGGCTTACATCCCGGTATATCTTCCAATAACGCCGTATATCCTCATCCGTATCAAGAAATATCTTCATATCCAATACCTGCCGCATCTGCGGAAGATATAGAGAATGCAGTCCGCACAGCACAATATAAGGCTTTGGCGTTACTCTTCTCCGGTTTGTAAAAATACCGGTATCATGGTCGTACTCCACTCTTTTCACCGCATTGCCATCCCGCAGAATGCGCAAATCCTCCGCCTGCCTGTACAGATAATTGGCGCGGGGATTTAAATGCGTTATATCCTTCCAGTTTTCACTGCCCCGCTCCCATTTGTGGTCGCCGTCTCCCTCGATATTCAAAATATGATTTTCATCTAACAGTTCATCCAGCATCAAAAGCAGCCTGCTTTTTCCGGAACCGCTGTCGCCCGCAATGCCAATAATAAAAGGACGGCTTCTTCTTTTATAGTAGGAATTGCTGTTTACCCCGTACTGATACATGGAAAAGACAAGCACCAAAAATACGCCGACCATAAGCGTAAACACGATGTTTTTCATATCCGTGTCCTGTATTTTCAGACAGGATAAATCCCTGCCCAAAAAGTATAAATCTATAAACTGCGTCGCATGGAAACAGATATAATAAAGCAGATACAAAAGATAAAAAATACCGAAAATCAATACCATTTTTCCTCTGCTTTCCCGCTGTCTCGCAAGATACAGCATGAAAAACGGCACGACCCAGATATACCACGCCGGCATCGCCGGAACAAAGGCTAAAAAGACGGAAAACAAAAGACCCGTCATGCTGATTAGTAAATCCCTGTTCATCTGGTTGATGCGAAATGCCTGAAAATAAATAAACAATAAAAGCAGTACCGACAACAGCAGCCTCGCGCTTCCATAATCTATATAGACATTATCAATCGCACTCTGCTCCTTGTTAAATAAAACCATATTGGCAAAACCGCTGCCCCAAAACGGCAGCACAATCGCCACAGTTGCCAGTATCGGAAGTCCTGTCATGATAAACGCCAATTTAGGCCCCCTCTTTTTATAAATATACAGAAAGAACAGCGGCAGCGCCGCCACGATATGAAACTTTGACGCCAGCGCAAGCGTCAGAAAAATGCCGTACTTCCATTCGCTCCCCGTTATACCGCTCTGCGTCAGATAATAAATCGCACCGAGCAAAAAAACCGTAGGGATAATGTCAAGCTGCCCGTGCATATAGGACGCGTATAAAATAACAGGGGATAAAAAATACAACGCCAGAATATATTTTCTTTTTGACTGGGAAATCTTCATTAAATAGAACAGCCCCAGCAAATCCATCCCTAAAATCGGCAGTTTAAAAAGCAAATTTTGCAAAAAAATCGGCAAATTTTGCAGATATGTCACAAAAACGCCCCCGATACACTCAATCAAAAGCATCACGGGCGGATAAGGAAACGAAGACAGTAATTGATTATCATAATAATATTGATAGGGATTTCCCTCTCCCGTTAAAAAACGCCTTACAAACGGAATAAACATTAAATCCTGATAATCGGACGAAAAAAGTCCCATCAGCAATAACTTGAATAAAACTGTCAGTATAATGGCAGTCTTAAGGTATCTTTCATAGTTCTTCTCAATGTCAGGCATTCTTATTTTCTTCATGCTGGATAAATCCTTTAAAGTATTGATATGTTTTCTGATATGCCTCATAATCATCAGGCGTTCCCCAACCCACATATCTGTCGATATCAAAAATTTTCGCACTGTACCCCAGTTCCAGTACATGTTTTATGGTCTGGTCCACGTAAAATTCCTGATTGATGCGGTCGTTCTCCGCAATCATTTTTTTCGTTGCCTCTATGAATATTTTCGCCTTTTTAAACCAGAAAGTTGCAACCACCGCCGGGTCTTCCATCGGCGTATCAGAAATTGCTTTCTTAATGGACGTACCCGTAATATTCCCTTGTCCGTCCGCAATCATCCAGCCATAAGCGTTCGGATTAACCAGTACCGACTCGTTGTGGCGGTACGTAAAAACAATGCAGTCACATTCTTTTTTCAACGCTTCATACTTTTTCTCATCAATATCCATGCCGTTATCACACCCCGCAATCAATAGCGGCTCTTCCGGATTCAGGTACTCTTCGGCAAGCATACAGGTACATGCCTGTCCCTGCGTCAAATGGTCTATCGTAATAAACTCCACTTCCGGATAATAGGCGCGGATGGCATCCTCCACACCATCGCTTTTATGAAACGTTCTGTCCACATAAATAACATTTTCACCAGACGCTGCCACATCCGGTAAATCCGCGGTTGCACATACCACCATCGGTTTTTCTTCCCCGCACTTTCTATCTATCGTCATAATCGCCGGTTTATGTACTTGATATCCCGCATCAGTAAAACGCTGTCCTGCACCTGCCATTGGAATTAAAACTTTTCCATTAGGAATTTGTGATGATACCCCCGTATTTTCATTCTTCTTTCGGCTGTCATTACGGATTAAATCCGTCCAATATACAAATTCCCGCAAATCCTCCGGCGTACCCCATTGGCAGAAATAATCGATGTCTGTGGGTATCCATACTTTCAGGCCGTCCTTTACCATAAACTGATAGGGCAGGCTCGCATAAAATTCCCCGTTAATGGCGTACTCTTCATGTTCTGTCAATATTTGGCAATATTTTTCCATGACTTCGCCGCTTTTAAAATAATAAGTTCCCGGGGAATGTTTTGCTTTTGTCTTATCTTTTTCAAACGAATATTTCTCCCGGATTTCTATTAAATTATCCTCCGCGTCCGTCAGGCAGGATGCGTAATAATTCTTTTCGGGCAGCAGATGCGGATGAAACCCCGTATAACAGGGAACCGCGCCGTCACAGTTCCTTGCTGCCGCCTCATCGGCAAATGCCCGGTAATCCCATACCATATAAAAATCACAATAGTTGATAATACAAGGCGCTTTTGTATCTATCTCTCCCGCCTCGCATAACATACTGTAAGCGCGAAGCACGTCATAGACCGGACCTTTTTTGACCCAGTCTTTTATTGCGACAATCTTTGTTTTCGGCGCAAGCGCCATAAGCCTGTCTCGCATGGACGCATCTTTTTGCAGATGCTCGTCGCGGCAGGCAAAGATAAAATTAACGTCATCAGAATACATTCTCGTTACAATCCATTCGATAACCGGCCTGTCCAGAACCCGGATAAAGGGTTTTAACTCCTGATACCCCGCCGCCACAAACCGGGAACCGTATCCTGTCATGGGAATTATAACATTCATTTGTACTTTCCTCTTTTCCGGATATTGCTCATTGTTTTTATTCTATCATATCCCTATGGATTTTTCTATCGCAAGATATCAGTTATCGTAAAATAGCCTTCTCAAGAACATGAAGCGCCCTTTCATTTTCTTCCTGGCAATAGGCAAGGATTTCCTTCCCTCCTTTATCCGCTACAATCGTTGTATCTGCCCCCAACTGCACGAAACAGATATAATTTTCTATCGTTTCTATCCGGGAGGCGGACGCCTTATTATAATTTTGCGGATACTGCTTATTTTCTTCAATCAGGCGGGTACGGTATTCTTCTAACGCCTCTTCAATCGCACCAACATAATCCTCTTTGGCGCGTACAATAATCATCATATCAATATTGGATTTTAAACTCGATTCTTCCGCCAGAAATTCCACATACATATCCTGTATAATCCCGGTCTTTTCCTCCAATTCCTCTTTGGAAAGAGTAATTTCCGGCCAGTAATTGTCTCCTAATTCTTCTTTTACGCTTTCCCGCAGTTTGGATAATGCCGGAGGCTTTCTCTCCGACACCATCGCCGCTACGTCCGCGCCGTCGCTCTGCAGGGCATTTTTGTATCCACCCTCCACTAGCTCGTCCGTCGGCGTGCTTTCTCCGCAGCCTGCCAATGTACATAAAATGAAACAGCCCGTCAATACTATAACCGTTACTTTTTTTACCATAAAATTGATTCCTTTCCCTTTCTTTTAACCTGCGATTGAAAAATCTATGAATTTTCAATCCATATTTATTGTAACCCCTTTCCGAATTTGGTATACTTAACCAAGCTGGGTAAAAAGCATATTTGACCGTTAAATATAGAAAAATACTATTCAGGAACGAACATTATAAACCGGAGTTATTATGTTATTTAATTCTTTTTTATTTATTTTTATCTTCCTGCCGCTTACCTTATTGGGCTGGTACGGACTAAATTACTGCAAACGATACGAACTGGCAAAGGTTTTCCTTGCTGGTATGTCTTTATGGTTTTATGGCTATTTTAATTTTTCTTATCTCGCCATTATCCTTATCAGCATTGCCGTAAACTATCTGTTAAGTTCTCTGCTTGCTCGTGTGAATAAAAGATTTTCTAATACAGACTCTGCAAAAATAAAACTGATAAACCGCATTGGCCTTTTTACCGGCATTATTTTTAATTTAGGACTGCTTTTTTATTTTAAATACTACGACTTTTTCGTCGAAAATCTAAACTACGCGCTCCATACGGACTTTACGCTCAAACATATCCTGCTGCCGCTCGGCATCAGCTTTTTTACGTTCCAGCAGTTATCGTTTATCATAGACCGCGCTCTGGGCAGAGCGGAGCATTACTCCTTTATCAACTACCTTACTTTCGTCACATTTTTCCCACAGTTGGTCGCGGGGCCGATTGTTTTATATAAAGAAATGATTCCTCAGTTTGAAGATACCGCCAACCGGAAATTCAACGCGCAGAATTTTTCACAGGGCATTATCCTGTTTGTCCTCGGACTTTCCAAAAAAGTACTGCTTGCCGATGTATTCGCCCTTGCCGTGAATTACGGCTTTGCACAGACGTTCAGTCTGGATACGCCCTCGACTATCCTTGTTATTTTATCTTATACGTTTGAGATTTACTTTGATTTCAGCGGCTACTCCGATATGGCGATGGGACTTGGCAAAATGTTTAACATTACTTTGCCCGTCAACTTTAATTCCCCCTACCGCGCCTGCTGTGTCAAAGAATTATGGCAGAGATGGCATATGACCTTATCGCGCTTTTTTATCACTTATGTCTATATCCCACTTGGCGGCAGCAAAAAGGGAAAAGCGCGGACGATTATCAATACTGTCGTTATCTTTTTCCTAAGCGGACTTTGGCACGGGGCAGCATGGACCTATATTGCATGGGGTACGATGCAGGGGCTACTTGTTGTCTGGGATAACCTCGGCGTCGTCGGCATTAAAGGACGGGAGGAAAAGCATCCGGCAAAATTCCACATCCCCGCGTGGCTCGGCTGGCTCTGCACCTTTATATTCTTTAATTTGTCGCTCTTTTTCTTCCGCAGCGAAAGCATGATTGGCGCGGTGCAGATGTTCCGCAATCTGGGCGCATTAAATTATACGGGGAAAATGTTTGAAGTAGCGTCCACATTGGACATACCGGAATTTTATGTGATACAGGAAGCGCTCGGCATCCTTGCGCCGGGTCTTGTCGGATACGCTTATCTGGCGCTTTTATTCTTTTATCTGGGGCTGTCGTTTTATTTGATGTTTAGAAAAAACGCGTTACAGATTGCGGAAGAGGGAAAACTTTCCTCTAAAAAGTGCTGGGCGGTTTCCATCCTCTTTGTATGGTGTATTATTTCGCTTTCACAGGTCAGCACATTTTTATATTTTAATTTTTAACAATTCAATTTTAAATTTTTTATTTTAGAAAGAGCGGTCATTTATATGGAACAGAAATTTATCAAATCATTTTTTATAAGGACAATCGTCATACTGTTTATCCTAATCGCGGCCGTGGTTTTATTCGACCCTTTTTACCAATACCATAAACCGCTGCCGGGGTTAAAGAGCGTCCTCTCGGACAAGGAGTACCAATGTGTCGGAACGCTCCGCACCTTTGATTACGACAGCCTGATTGTCGGCTCGTCTGTTTGTGAAAATTATAACAATCATTGGTTCGATGAGGGATTTGACTGCACCGCCATCAAGGCAATCCGCTCTTACGGCGCAATCGCGGATTTATGTTATTTGCTGGATATCGCCTATCAGAATCAGGATTTAAAATATGTCTTTTTTAATATCGACCCGGATTCCCTGACCGCCAGCACGGAAACGACATACGAATCCACGGGATGTCCGATGTATTTATACGATACGAATTATTTAAACGACTATTCCTATGTCCTTAACAAAGACGTTATTATGAAAAAAATACCATATATGCTGGCTTTTTCCATGAAAAACGATTATGATGAAGGTAACTCCTATAATTGGGCGCAGTGGAAATACTTCGGCGCGGATTTGGCGCTGGGTATGTATAACAGACGCTCTACCATAACCCCGATGCGTGAAAAAAACTGTCATCAGGCAGAACTTGACGCTAACATCGCGCTATTGGAAGAACAGGTACAGGCGCATCCCGAAACGACTTTTAAATTTTTCTTCTCGCCCTATTCCAAGCTCTGGTGGGATAACGCGTACCGAGGCGGAGAAAGAGACGCGCACCTGTATAACGAGGAACAGGCTATTGCCGCGCTGTTAGAATATGATAACGTGGAAATTTACTATTATCAGGATGAAGAGGAAGTCATCACCAATCTGGATAATTACATGGATATGATTCATTTTTCCAAAGAGATTAACCAACTCATCTGCGATAAAATGATAGCAAAAGAGGGTAGGCTGACAAAAGAAAACTATCAGTCCAGACTACAGAATATGTATGAACTCTCGGAAAGGATACTATTGCCATAATGAAACTGATTTCATGGAACGTAAACGGATTAAGAGCCTGCATGGGCAAAGGATTTATGGAATTTTTTGAAGCGCAGGACGCCGATATCTTCTGCCTGCAGGAGACCAAATTACAGGAGGGGCAGATTCAACTGGAACTGCCGGGTTATCACCAGTACTGGAACTATGCCGAAAAAAAGGGCTACTCCGGCACTGCCATCTTTACAAAAAAAGAACCTCTTGCTGTCACCTATGGCATCGGCATCGAAGAACACGACCATGAGGGGCGCGTCATTACCTTGGAATTTCCGACGTTTTATATGATTACCGTCTATACGCCCAATTCCAAAGACCAGCTCGCCAGACTTGACTACCGCATGAGGTGGGAAGATGACTTTCTTGCCTATATCAAAAATCTGGAGGAAAACAAACCCGTTATTTTCTGCGGCGACTTAAATGTGGCACATCAGGAAATCGACCTGAAAAATCCGAAAACCAACCGCAGAAACGCCGGTTTTACCGATGAGGAGCGCGCCAAATTTACAACGATTACCCAATCCGGTCTCATTGATACGTTCCGCTATTTTTATCCCGATTTGGAAAACGCCTATTCCTGGTGGTCTTACCGTTTTCACGCGAGGGAGAAAAACGCCGGATGGCGCATCGACTATTTTATTGTTTCCGAATGCTTACGGGATAATTTGCAGGATGCGCTTATCTATAACAATATTATGGGTTCCGACCACTGTCCGGTCGGACTGCTTACAAAAGGTGCTATTTGCTGATGAAAACAAAAACGATTATTGGTATCTTAATATGTTCCCTGCTGCTTTTTATCCTGGGCTTTCAAAAGCTTTCTGATGCCAAAGAGGCATATGATACGCCGACAGGATTCAATTCAGATACGGTTTATATTAACATATCCGGTCATAAAGTTGCTTTATGGCAGCAGGAGGAAAATCTCTATGCCTTTCTTCCCTCCGCTTGCAAAGATGCCGGAATTAAGCCGAAGATTCCTGCCATAATCGACTCTTCTTCCATCATTCAGGTGTATTCCGAAAACATCCCCGCAGTCTTTATCGAAACCGAATCAGGCACATCAGAACAGATAAACAGCGATAAAGACATAAGAGAACCCGGAAAAATATCCGTATTGGACGCTGATGGCCATACTGTCACATTCCCGCTCGATTATATAAAAGGCCGGGGAAATACTTCCTATACGGAATTCGAGAAAAAATCCTACCAGATAAAACTAAGAGAATCCGCGCCGTTTTTAGGTATGCAATCTTCTAAAAAATGGATTTTTACCGCCAACGCCGCCGACTCCTCTCTGCTTCGCAACGCGCTTTCCAGAGACCTTGCAGACCATCTTGGACTGCCGCAGTCGAAAGAGGGCGTCTTTGTAGACCTATATTTAAACGGCGAATACGCGGGCAATTATTATGTAACGGAAAAAGTGGAAGTGGCAAAGACGCGTCTTAACATCACCAATCTGGAAAAAGAAATGGAAATACTGAATAACGACGTCAACTTAAGCCTTTACGATACCGCCTGGACAGAAAAGACCAAGGCGAAACAGATTCCCATAGAACCGGAAGATATCACGGGCGGCTATCTGATAGAGCGCGACTTCGACGCCAGATTTATTAAAGAAGTTGAGACAAACGGAAGCTATTTTATTACGCAGGCGGAAGAATGCTTTATCCTCCGCTCTCCGGAATACGCTTCCGAAAATCAGGTCGCTTATATAAACGATTTCGTCCAGAGCGTGGAAAACGCCATCCTATCCCCTGATGGTATAGACGCCCGGAGCGGAAAATATTATACGGATTTAATAGACGTAAAATCTTTTGTACGAAAATACTTATTAGAAGAAGTAACAGCCAACTATGACGGCGGCGTGGCAAGCTCCTATTTCTATAAGGATATTGACACGGTATCCGATAAACTCTACGCCGGACCTGTCTGGGACTACGACGTTACCTGGGGGAACTCGCCCGCCTATCTGGGCTATCTGTCCACCTCTCCGAACAGGCTTACCAAACTTGCCTCTCATACCGACTCTTCCGTCTGGTTCTGCGCATTGTACGACAAACCGGATTTTTATAAGGAAATAACCGCCTGTTATCAGAATGAAATAAGCTCTTATCTACAAACGCTCGCCGAAAAAACGCTCCCGCGGCTTGCCGAAACGACGAACGCTTCCGCCGCGATGGACAGGCTCCGCTGGCAAAGCCAGTATACGAAAAATGAAGTAACAAGAAGCCGTGAAGAAGAGATTGCCTTTCTATCCGACTATATCATGCAGCGCAAATCTTTTCTTGACAAAGCATGGATTGAACAAATACCGCTACACCAGATTACGCTTATGGTGGAAGATACGGTTTATGATACGCTATATGTTTTCGACGGGGAACCGTTACCCGTTCTTCCGGCAATAGACTCTGAGTATGTGCCGTTTATATGCTGGCGCACGGAGGATGACGCCTTACCGGATATTGGAACTCCTATGTATACCGATATCGTATTCCATGCGGATTTGCAATACTAACTTTTATTTGTTTGGAGGATGATGAAAGAAAAATATATTGCGATAGGATTTGAGTATAGATATAATATTATATAGGGAAGGAAGTGATTTTATGGCAGAAAGATTAACATGGGAACAGATTCAAAAAAAATATCCCGACCAGTGGATAGGACTTACAGAAGTTCAATATAGAAATAATGACGGCATTTCGGTAGAATCTGCTGTTGTAAAATACACTGATAAGACAAAAGCAGAACTTACCAGAATGGTTTTAAAAGGAGAAATAATATCCCGTCATACAAATCCGGAAGGGCATTTGCAGTTAGGAGCGGTAGGCATACCCGAATAACAGAAACTTACTGCCCTCTATACTTTCGATACGACATCACAATACACAGCACAGAAACCGCCACGGAAATTCCTATCAGCATCAACCAGACATCGTAAATATCTTCAATGATACGATAAATCCCCATAAAAACAGGCGCGGCATACAACATTCTGGCAATTCCATACATGTTTATAAACATCGCCGCCAGAACAGGCGCGCCGTAGCAGATCGCGGAAATAACCACCGCATGAAAAACGCTTCTCTGTCCTGCCGAAATACACATTGTCATAAAGCATAAAGAAACCATACCAAAAAAGCTAAGCCATACCGCTATCATAAGATAACGCCCCATCGGTATCAAACACATATCTGCCGGAGCCAGAAACCAGACAACCTGTCCATTATAACAGTGCAGCCCGTCAAAACCGTAGACGCTGCCGCATAACAGTATATCCAGCAAAAATATGGTAAGCCAGACGCCAAGCGTCACCGTAAACGCTGCCATCACTTTGGCATGAACATCCTTTTCTTTCCCCTCTTTGGTCGTAAATAACAACGCGGTCATCTTCGTCTGCCCCTCGTTTGCAAAAACCCCGGCAAGACAGCATAGAATCAAAATGCTTCCCGTCGTCATGCCAAAGGATAACACTTCCAAAAACGTATTCCAGCCCTGATAATATTCCAGTATGATTTCTTTTCCGGTGTAATCTATGACCTCTTGCAGTTCCGTATCGGCAATCGGATAAACTTTCGTCGCCACATGATAGTTATACTCATCATTCATATAGCCGTCCGATAAATAATCCATCACGAACTGATTTAAAAAATTCGCATCCCTGAAATAGTTCCAGCCATGCTCCACTTTCGAGGGGAATCCGTATTTCTCTGCAATCCGCTCCACTTTTTCATCCGTAATGGCGCCCTTAAATTCTTCCGTAATTTCTCTATTGACCTGTACGGCGCGGTACCCCGTATACCGCACCCCGTCAACCGTCGCTTCCTCGTCCGCAACCCCAACCCCGAACCTGATAAGCGCAATCGCGATGACGCAGACCGCCCCGACAATAAAAATTTTCTTATGACAGATTTTATATAATTCCATTTTATATAATTTCATTTTTCAGCCACGCCTTTCTTATGCCAGTCTTTTATATTTTCTGTACGCACATACCGTACCCTGTACTATGCCTGCCACCGATAAACACGCTAACAGTTTCCAGCTTCCGTAACAATCAATAATCGAATCAAATCGGACTAAATATATCGGCGACGCATATATGAAACACACAACGACGGAACGAATCAGCCTGACTATCAAACCGCCTATATCAAAAATTACCAAAAACATAAAAACTAACACAGGCGCCATCCAGATAAGCGCAGCGCTTACCACCGCATGAAAGCAGCTTGGAAAACGCGCTGAAAGATATATTGTGACAGAGCATAACAGCAAAATGCCAAGCAGGGAACGAAACAATATGATTTCCAGTAAAACGCCTATGGATAGCATGGAAAGCGGTCTGTTAAAATCCATACTGCCCATTAAGATTTCGGTTGTGCCAGCCATACATTCTAACCCGTCCAGCCCGTACACGCTGTTACATAACAGATAATCCAAAAGAAAAACCCCAAGCCATACGCCGACAGCCACGGTATACGCCGCCGCAATTTTAGCATAAATATCTTTTTCTTTCCCATCTTTTGTCGTAAACATAAGCGGCAGCATTTTCGTCTGTCCTTCGTTGGCAAAGACAATGGAAACGCTAAATACAATTAAAATGCTCCCAATAATAAGCCCTATTACAGAAACACCGCAAAAAGTATACCATCCGTTATTGTATTCCAAAATGATTTCTTTTCCTGCTGTTTCAGCGGCTTTTCCCAATTCCGTATCGGCAAGCGGATAACCAAAAGATGCGATTTTATAATTATCCCAGTCGCGGTAATAACCATCTGATACGTATTGCTCCGCCCATTTATTTAAAAAGTTACTATCCTGATAATACGGATAATTCTCTTTCACCTCTTTGGGGAAACCGTACTTTTCCACGATTTTTTCTACTTTTTCATCCGTAACAACGCCCTTAAATTCCTCTGTGATTTTTCTATCCATCTGCACCGCCCGATAACCCTGATAACGGACGCCGTCCACATAACTGCTTTCCTGTGATACCCTCATCCAGAAAAAAAGAAGAAATATGCCTATCGTACATATGACGCCAATTTTAAAAAGTTTTCTGTGGCAAAGCTTATATAATTCCATTTTATATAACCGCATAGCAATAACCGTTCCTTTCTGTCATCCTGCCGCATTTTTTACCCGTTCTGGATGCAATATAAATAAATATCCTCCAGCGTCACCTCTAACGGCTCGGCGTCCGCGACGGGTTTCTGTCTTGATACAATACGCAGCTCCACCTCATCACCCTGATTTTTCAGATTGCTCACGATATACTGCTCGTTTAATTCCATCGCCTCTTTTTCCGATACAAGGCATTTCCATACGCAGTCTTTTACCTCTTTTGCCAATTCCTCTTCCGTTCCCGTTTTTATCATCTTTCCGTTTTTCATAATCATAATACGGTCGGCGATATACTCCACGTCCGAGACGATATGCGTCGATAAAATGATAATCCTGTTTTTCCCAAGAGAACTGATAATGTTACGAAACCGCACTCTCTCTTTCGGGTCCAAACCGGAAGTCGGCTCATCCAAAATCAAAATTTCCGGATTGTTCAAAAGCGCCTGCGCAATGCCGATTCTGCGAATCATGCCGCCGGAAAAGGTCTTTAACTTCTTATCTTTTACCGCATATAAATCCACCGTCTGCAAAAGCTCGTCAACCTTATCTTTCGCATATTCTTCAGGAATCGCTTTTAACGCCGCCATATAATGCAAAAAACGGTGTGCGCTGAAATCCTCATAATATCCGAAATCCTGTGGCAGATACCCTAACAGGCTCCTATATGCCCCCCCCATCTCTTGTATTCTCATGCCGTCACACATAATATTTCCCTGTGTCGGTTCTAAAATACCGCATATCATCCGCATAAGCGTTGTCTTTCCCGCGCCGTTTTCCCCTAACAGCCCGTATATGCCATGCTCTAAACGGACGTTAATATCCTGCACCGCCGCTTTTTCCTTAAATGATTTTCCAATATTGACAAGTTCTAATTCGTGCATATCATATTCCCTCTTTCGATTCCTCTGAATAATGTTTTTATCTGTATGCCCAATAACAGCACTCCGATGACAAAGGCGGCGCACCATATGGTAAGCCCGGTGACTCTGTACAACTCGGGTATCAAAGCTATCACTAAATAGAAAACAACCGCAAAGACGCCGACCATAATAAGCACATAAGGGTTTTTGCGCCCCGCCTCCGTTAAAAGCGCCCCCAGGCAGCAGCACTGCGTTATCACAAACGGCACCAGTATATACAGTCCAATCTGTATCAGACTCACTTTCCACTGAATCCCTACGAAGAAAATGCCAAACAGCAAAAATGTAAGATTGATGATATCGGATAATACCATATGAAACGCTACTATCTGTTTAACATTGAAATAACAGCTTTCGCTCAATTCCGCAATTCCTGATGAGAAGATGCGCCCCGTCTGCACGATGGAAACAACGCCCAGAATACCTGCTAATATCATGGAAAAAACAATAATGTCCTCTCTCGGCGCTTCTTTATAATTCATAAATACACCCACCGCCGCTATCATGATGCAAAAAAGCATATGCACGGCGAACACGGACTTATCCATATAACGTATCTGCCCCCATAAAATCCGTCGTCTGCTTTGCAAGACGCCTATCTGCTTTTCGGCAATATGGCTTTGTAAAATGCGCATTGTTTCTTCCTTTTTCTTTTCGTCAATCTGTACCTCTATTTTTTGTGTACGGAGTTTTTTCTGTATATCCCTATTTTTCACTTTCTTCCTCCATTATCTTTTTTAACTTGCCAAGCCCTGTATGATAGCGCGACTTGACGGTGGATATATTACATCCGAGCATTTTCGCAATTTCCATAAATTTCAGCTCTTCATAGATTCTAAGTACAATCACTTCCCGCTGTTCCATAGAAATTTTCAAAAGCATCTGTTTGATTAACAGCCCGTCCTCAATGCTTTTTATCTGTGCGTCGTCCTTGCCCGACTCCATGATTTCATCAATCCAGACTGTCTCTTTCTTATGACGGAAAAAATCAAAGCATAAGTTGCGCGCAATCATAAGCAGATACCCTTTTAAATTTTTATACTGATAGGAATCCACATATCTTATGAACTTTAAAAACACTTCCTGCGTAATGTCATAAGAATCTGTTTCATGCCCTGTCAGATAAAAACAAAACCGGTATATTTCATCATAATATTTACTGATAATCATACTGAGCGCTTCTTTATTTCCATTATGAACTTTCCGGATAAGTTCTCTGTCTGTCACTTGTGTCCTCTTTTCTTCCTGTAAAACGTCTTACATTATAAATAACGTTTCTTTTGCAAAAAAAGTTGAAATTAAAAAGTATTATTGCACAAAAAATTTTGCATATAAAAAGGTTTTACATACAAAACCGGCCAAATCATAAAACAGATTGCCCGCTTTCGACCTGACCGGTTATTAACTTCCTATTTTAAATTTTACGCACTTTTTAGATGGACTGCTTTAAATCCTGTGCCAGCATAAAGATATTTTCCAAAATTTCTTTAGTCTTTTCCATATCTTTTACCGTTGTCTCGAATGCACTCAAACTTTCCGTGGAAGAAGCCGCCACTTCCTCGCTGGTTGCGGAAAGCTGTGAAATATTATCAGATATCGTACTGGTGGACGCCAGAATGCCCGCGATAATATGCTCCGTATTCTCGATATTTTCTACCAGCTCCGAAACTTCTTCGTCTACCTTTTCAAATTTTTCTCTTGTATTTTCAATCAGTTCATTCTGTCTTGTTACGGAAGCCACCGAGTTACCGATACTCTCGTTCGCCTGCTTCGTATCTTCGTTCAGTTCTCCGATAATGCTTGTAATATTATTGGAAGCTACTTTTGTCTGCTCGGATAACTGCCTGATTTCCTCCGCAACTACCGCAAAACCTTTGCCCGCCTCTCCGGCGCGCGCCGCTTCAATCGAAGCATTTAAGGCTAACAGGTTCGTCTGATTGGAAATGCTTAAAATATCGCCTACAAAATTCTGCACTTCCCCTACCTTTGCCGTCAATCTCTCAATCACCTGTACGGTAACATTGCTTGCCTCTTCTACGTTCGTTGCCTGCTCTTTTAATTCCTTTACTACATTAGAACCCTCATTTACCATGGATTCCGTACTCTGGGAAACTTCCATCATCCGTTTCGTTCCCTCTTCCGCCTTATCCATGTTTTCCTGAATATCCGCACACATTGCCGCCTGATTCTGAATCGCCTCCGCGGTGCTTTCCGTACTTTCCACAATGTTACCCATAGCAAAATTACTGGTATCAATGCTTTCTTTCAGGTTCTTCAGCATTTCCATTGCGCCCTCAAAATGCTGCATGATATTTTCCGCAACGAGGGTCATCTTTTTATTACTCTCTTCCTGCTTCACCGCCGCCTGTCTGATATCTTCCATATTCTCTTCATTAAAACGGAGGCGAAGCGATACGACACGAATAGAAGCGAATGCCGTAAGTACCATTACTATTACTGCAATTACCAAACTCTCCATGACATTCTGTTCACCAGTCACAATACACTTGGCAAACCGGATTATGATTATCAATAAAGTTACGGCATTCCCGCAGATAACGAGTCTAAGATTCAAATATGCGATTGACGCAAATATAATCGGCAGCGCATACGACCATGTATTTACCGTAGTGCCAATCAAACTGACTATTGCATAAACACAAGCGGCGCATACCATCATAACCGTTCCGCATATCTTTTTTGTCCTGTTTGTAATATAAATTGCGGTAATAATAACCATTGCGATTACGGAAGAAATAAGCTGCGCCCATGTATTCCACGATGCCCCATTAGAAAACGCCCATAACAGCATAGAAATCGCAATATATCCAATTATAATCATAACAACCGGAAACATCGCACTGTTCACTCTTTTATATTGTTCTTCAGTCATACCCTTTCCCCCCTGCTATTTTACTTGATTTTAATATCCATTTTTATTATAATACCTAATCTGTCATTTGTACAAACTTTTTATTTTGTATATTTAATTTTTTATTATACGAGATTTTTCAAGGTAAGCGCAACACCCTGTTGCAGTTATTCTGAAAAGCCCCC